>JBLIFI010000219.1:0-7888 GCA_047633715.1 Flammeovirgaceae bacterium | reverse complement strand
TTCTATATTCAAATACATATTGGTACTTGTTTTCTTGGTGTCTGCCACTTCGGGAACTATGGCTCAATCCAAAAAAGGCAACAAGACTAACAAGGCAGTAAAGTCGAAAAAAAAGAAGAAAAAAGAAGAAAAAAATTCAGATAAGAAAGAGAATAAGGGTTCTAATAAGTCTTTTAATCAGGTTAAAAAAAGAAGGAATAGGAAAACGCAGGATGTAAATAGGCAGGATTTACATTTCAAAAAAAAATCTGAGAAAACAGACAAAGGAAATTCAACATCTGATAAATTTTCAACTACTTCTTCCTATAGGTCAAAAAAGCCTAGAACTGTTCCTGATGAGACAGGGATGATTGGCAAAAAGCGAAAGCAGGATGAATTAAAGCGCTATCATAATTCGGATAAGTTAAAAACCGCCCCTGTTCCTCCTCGGGAGAGGAAGCCTAATTCGGACGATACTTACATGGTGAAACGAAAGCGTACACATGGAAAAGAAGGCTTGCCTAATAAGAATCCGATTATGATAGATATTGGGAGTAAACGGGATAACAAGACTAAAAACCCACGCCCAGAAATTAGCCGTTGGACTGGGGAGTATAAAATGCCTCGCCCTTTTATTCAACGATATATAGAATCGAAAAAACGTAGAGATATGCAAGATGGCTCGAAACTCAAAATTGTTCGGGTGATGAATGACCGCAAGCAATATCGGAAACTGGGCAGAAAACCTGCTATGTGGACGGGCAATTTGAAGGTAAAGAAACTGCCTAAACATGCGCATCCATCATTACGCTATCAGTTTAGGAAATATAAACCTACGAGTGCAGAAATTGCTAGAAATAAAAAGGTAAAAAAACTGAAATATGACCCGAATGAAAAGAAGATTTGGGAGCCTAAAGAGGAACATTCGACTACTTATTAGTGATTGAAATCAGTTTTTCATAAAGCCTTTGGCTTATTTGCCAAAGCTCATGTAAATGCTTTCATTTTAGGATTAGTAAATGAATTTGGGCTTTCTGCTCTATAATTCTATACCAATAATAGCCACATCGTCTCTTTGGGGTTGCTTGCCACAATGCGTCTGAAAAATTCTGGATAGGTTTTCATGCTGTTCTTCTAAAGGCTGTTGCCAAATTTCTTCTAATAGTCTCCTTAGTGTTGGGCTTCCAAATTTTTTGCCTTTGTCATTATTTTGGTCTGCAAAACCATCTGTGCTAAGGTAGAGGATTGTTCCGCTTTCCAAAACCATTTCAACATTCGTGAAAGGTTTGTTTTTTGGTTGGTAGCCACCAATAGATTTCCTATCTCCTTTTATTTCCATCAATTTTCCGTCAGAAGGGCTAATGTAGTATAGGGGTCTTTTGGCTCCACAAAAGGTTACTTTGGCTTTGTTGCCTTCTAACTGCTCTATGGCGCAGAGTGCCACATCCATTCCGTCACTATTAGTGGCTTGCTTATCTCCTTGCTGCAATATTCTTATTAGGTTTTCATTGAGCAAATCCATCATTTCAGCAGGGTTTTGAGTATCGCTTTTAAGGGCGATGTCATTCAAAATGGAAAACCCAACCATTGACATGAACCCACCAGGAACGCCATGTCCCGTGCAATCGAGAACGGCAATAAAGTTGGTCTTTCCAACAGCCTCTTGCCAATAGAAATCGCCAGAAACAATATCTTTAGGTTTATAGAGAATGAAGTGAGACTTGAACGCATCTTCTATACGCTCTGCAAACGGAAGAATGGCTTCTTGTATGGTTTTAGCATATCTGATGCTATCGGTAACTTGCTGGTTTTTATAGCTCAATTCCTTGTTTTTGTTCTCAATATAGTCTCTCTGTGCAATGATTTCTTCTTGTTGTTGGTGCAATTCCTCATTCTGAGTCATTATTTCTTCCTGCTTTCTTTCAATTTCAAATGTTCGCTTTTTTACTTTTTCCTCAAGCGTAACATTCTGATTTTTCAGTAATTCTTGGGTCTCTTCTTGCGCTTTTATTTTGTCTTTTTCTGCGATTTTGATTTTATAGCCTAAGCCTAATGAGAAAGTAATCAACTCTCCTCCCAAACCTGAAAATGCAACTCCTAGCCCAATAATAAATGGGATTGCCTGACTTGCAACCACATAAGAGAGAAAGAAACTTGTCAGCACAAATGACAGAGCACCAATGGCATAATAATGTGCTAATTTGTTTTTGGTGGTAAACAATTTGATAATGAAACTCAGGAGGAAAAGCTGTCCAAAAATATGCCCTAAAACGGGTACTTGTCGCGTGAAAGTTTGCTCAACCGTAAAAAGGAGGAAGCATATTATCATTACTATATTTATCAACATCCAACATTTGAAGATATTGAATACCTTATGCCATCGTGGAAGCCAATTTTTGGTATCTAAAAATGATTGGGCAAATAATGCATAGGCAATAAAGCCGATGTTGGGCGGTATATTCCGAAAAAACAAATAACTTTTAGGGTAGTCTGGAAATACATTTTCTAAGAAAAAACCTGTGAAGTTTACAATATAAAATAGGGCCGAAAATATGTAAATGGAGTAGTAGAGGTATATTTTGTCTTTACTGAAAATAAAAACGAGAGAGTTATAGCAGAACATAATTCCGAGAAATCCTATAACAATTCCATATACAAGGTTATTGAGCGAGCGGTCTTTCAAATAGCTAATTTCCCAAACATCTACCGACTGTATTTTTGGTTCGATTTTGTATTTAGCATTGGTCGGATTTTTAAATTTGATTAAGATATCATAAGTCGCTCCTGCTACTAACTCTAGCGGAAACTGAATTTGGGTAATTTCTCCTATGGGATGGCTTTTTTCCGATTTGGGAATCAGCCAGCCTGTTTTTGATTCTATCCACTCGGAATCAGAATCTTTTTTTTGATATAATGTAGCTATATCTGCGACTCCAAGACTTAATACAATACTTTTTTGTTCTGTGTCTTCATATTTAATTGAAGTATAAAACCAATAGTCTTTTTTGCTGTTTAACTCGGAAGGATTTTTAGAAGTGTTATTCTTGAGTAACTTCAAAGCATCGTCTGCCGTCAATCCATCATCTGCCAAAATACTGTACTTATTCGTAATATCTACGTTTCTAGTGCTTTGTTGAATGATTAAGTCAGCAGACTGCCCTTTTATAAAAAGAGGGAATATACAGAGTAAGAAAACTAACCAGTAGTTGTGTATTGAAAAATTCATTAAGCTGTTTTAACTCAGAAACAGTATGTTGGAGAAAGTGTATATCAATAGAGTGTTGAATATAGTTATTTTCTACTAATGTGAATGCATTAGTAGAAAATTTGTTAAAATGCGGGTTTTCCCAAAGTGATGTATGTACTTACTTTCCAACCAATCAAAATCAATTTGAAAGAACCCGTAAATGAACCTATATCTACAAAAACTATGAAATGAAAAATATTATATTGCATACCTCCATGATGGGATATTCTCAGGATAGAGCAATTAGAAGCATGGTAAGCATGATTTTTAGATGCTTACTCAGCAATATTTACAAAAGCACTCCGCAAGAAATTTTTTTTTGAAGCCAAAAAATGAATAATAACTTTGCGTACTCTGTGGTAGAAAATGGCGAAGGGATAACATAGGCGAAAATAGACTTGTTTACTTTTCCCAAATCTACACCAAATCCAGTAGCGAAGAGGAACGGAATCTTTCACTTTGGCGAAAGAGGAGTCTGTAATTATGTAAAATCGCATTCAAAAATATCAATGCCTAAAAACTTATTTTAACCATCAAATATTAAGTTATGCGAATATTATTATTCTTTTTCAGTTTCAGTTTCTTATTTTCTGTGAGTCAACTACTAAGTCAGTCTTTTGAAGAGGTTGCACAAGCTTCAGGTATTTCACATTATCACTTCTCCAGTAATTATATGGGAGGCGGTGTGGCATTTTTCGATTACAATAATGATGGCTATGACGATATCTATCTGACAGGTGGAACAAACTCGGATAAGCTGTACAAAAACTTGGGGAACGGACAGTTTGAAGACATCACTAATTCAGCAGGAATCTCCGCTTCGCAAACATCCAATTCAAGAGGTGTGGTTACTGGAGATATTGACAATGACGGATTCAGAGATCTATTTTTGGCGAGACAAGGAATGCCAAACAAGCTATTTCACAATAATGGAGACGGAACTTTTACGGATATTTCCATTTCATCGGGAATCGATGCATTCTCTGCATTTAGCATGGGAGCCTCTATGGGAGATGTTAACTTAGATGGTTTCTTGGATATTTATGTAATCAACTACATAAAAAAACTGAACTCTGACAACGATGGGTTTTACCATGAATGCTTTGCCGATTGGGTATTCATCAATAACGGAGACAATACTTTTACTGAAGTGAGTGAAGTGCTAGAAATTGAAGAAGAAGGTTGCGGATTGGCAGTTTCCTTTACTGATTATAACCAAGATGATAAGCCCGATATTTACATTGCCAATGATTTTGGAGAATGGTTGAAACCCAATAGAATGTATCAAAATCAGTACGATGGAGATTCAAAACTCTTAGAAGTTGGAGGCGCAACTCAAACCAATGCACAACTATACGGAATGGGTATTGCCGTGGGAGATTATGACAAAGATGGATATTTCGATTACTATGTGACCAATTTAGGAAATAATAGATTGCTGAAAGGAAACTCCATACATGTTTATGAAGATAAAGCGACAGAGGCTGGAGTTTTAAGCGGAACGGTGAATGAACTAAATTCTACTGGTTGGGGAACGGTTTTCTTCGATTATGACAATGATGGGTATGAAGATCTTTTTGTAAGTAATGGATATGTTCCTGCTATTCAACTTATTGCTACCACGCCAAAAGATCCAAATAGATTGTTTAAAAATAACGGCACAGGTGGTTTTGATGATGTGAGCGAAGAAATGATGCTTGCAGATTCTGGTTTTTCGAGAGGAATGGCAATTGCCGATTTTGATAGAGACGGAGATATGGATATTTTGGTAACAATTTTAGAGGATAAGTCAAGCACAAGTACAAAAAATACAAAACTCTATCAGAATTCAGCCTCAGCAGGAAACCACTTGCAAGTAAAACTGATTGGAACAAGCTCAAATAGAGATGGATTTGGGGCAAAGCTGAAAGCCTATAAAGATGGAGAACTTTGGTTGAGAGAAATGAGTGGAGGAGCCAGTCATGTTTCCCAACATAGTAGCTGGGCACATTTTGGGATGAATACTCAAACCAATTTTGATTCCCTAGAAATAATTTGGGTGGGCGGAAAAAGGCAACAATTCTATGATATTCCCGCTAACAAATCCATCATTATAACCGAAGATGATTCTAATTATAAAATCCAAGTATGTGAAACAGGAACTTGCACAGAATATGAAAACAGCATTGAAAAGCCTTTTAATTTGACAGCCGTGTTTGAGGAAAGCCTTGGTAGAGTATCTTTAAATTGGGGGTTCTCAGGAACAAACGCAACGAGTTTTGTGGTGGAAAGAAAATTGGAGACTGGCGAATATGATACAATAGCCACTTTGCCAATTACCCAATTCAATTATGATGATTTCCAATTCACAGTAAATAAATCCTATACTTACCGTGTTTATACCACAAATCCTGCGTTGGATTCAGAATATTCTGATTTCTCAATGGTTTCCACTACGATTTCCCCGTTGCCAACTCCCGAAAAACCAACTGGGCAATTCAATGCAGAAGAAATGGAAATTACTTTGGAATGGAGCTACTCAGATTCCCGAGCTGATAGTTTCTGGCTGGCAAAAAAAGTAGGAGAACTGGATTTTGAGAAAATTGCTAGTTTTTCAAACACTAAAACAAACTTTACTGATTCAAACATAGATTCAAACCAAGTTTATAGTTACAAGGTCTTGGCAAAAAACAACTTGCAACAATCTGCTTATTCCGATACTGCTCAGTTTTTTACAGAAGTAATTACAGGATTGGAAAACAGCGCATTATCTAAATCATTAAGCCTTTTCCCAAATCCATTTGAAGGAGTTTGCTTTTTGCAATTGCCAACCAGTTCTAAAAACCTGATTGTAGAAAAAATCGAAGCCTTCGGGATTGATGGAAAGAAACTGGCTTTGGAAGTAGAAAAAGTAGCTAATGGGAACTGGAAATTGAGATTTGGAAACACAGAAACAAAATCAATGATTCTACTGGTTCACACGAATGAGGGAATGGCTGTGAAACGGGTTTTGAGGAAGTAGAAAGTATTTATTGAAACACAAGCAAAAATGCTGGCAGGGTTTTGAACCTCTGTCAGCATTTTTGCTTGTGTTGGATTGTTATCTTTCAAAATAGTTGAAGTGAATTTGAAAGAAGAAAAAAACTAAGGAACAGTCTTTATCTCAAACCGCTTTACTTTAGTTTTGAAAACAGATAGAATAACTTTTGTATAGCTGAATTCTGTAATCGGAAAATTCTTATCTTTCTCTTTTTTGAGAAAATCAATAAGTTCTTTTTGCCTGTTTGAATCAAGAGAAACTCTTTCAACCAATCGAGCAAAGTCTAACAATTTATCGCAGAGTTCGGCAAAGCCATTTACTCGCCAAGCATGATAATTTTTCTTTACATTTTCGTTGGATAAGGCAAAATCGTAAATCTCCGCAGTTCTTTCCGCCTTTTTATATTCTAGCGAAGTTTTATCTAATGTTTTACTCGGAATGAGTGTGAGTACATTCTTTCCCGAATTAGAATCAGTTTTAAAAACTAAATCAAAATATTTTTCAGGATTTTCCAAAAGTGGATTGATAAGCAAAGGGACTTCTTCTGAAATTCCCTTTCTACTTTCATAACCTACCTTTTTCGATTCATCATCAAGCGGGAAATGAGTCCGTTTTAGATGTGAGTTACAGTTTCTACATGCTAAATAATAGTTGTTAGGATTATAAGCAAGCCACCAATAGTAACCTTTATCTCGATAATGCTCAATGGTAGCGCTAGTTATGTCTGTAATTTTCATTTCGCAAATGGCACATCTGTCAGATTGCAACTCCTTGAAATCACTTTTCAATTCGCTCCAGCAACTGTTGAATTCTTTCTGTGTACCTACATGATGACAAGCGACCAATTTCCTCTTTTTGGCAATAAAATACTTCTTGGAAAATTGATAAGAAGAATCTTGAAAACGCTTGTTTGTAGCAATGTGCGTTAAGTCCTTCATCTTATCAGTTCAGAATTTTAGAGATTTCATCTGCCAATCCGTCCCATTCTGGGTTGTCGAAATCTATGGAATCTAAAGATTTCCTATCATTCAAATCAATTCCCTTCTCTCGGAGGAACTTCAAATAAGTCAGGTATTTGTAATCGGGAATGGTAATTCCCAAATAGGCATTTTTAATTTCCTGTAATAATTCTTCTACTTCAGGGTTTTCAGGCTCGGTTTCCAACAGCAAATAATAGCGGTCTAATTTCTCTTGCAAATTGGTGCTGACCACAGAATCTGTCTCGAAATATTTCAGTAGCGCAACCACTACATCCATGTTTTTCGTACCTCCTTCATGTTTCACAACCTCGTAGTTTCCCTCTGCGTTTTCAATGATTTGATGCACTTCATCTTCGGCTCTATCCAAAATTGCCATTGGATTGTGCGTAGTGAGTACAAACTGAATTTTCGGAAAATATTTGGCGAGTTTGTTCACAAAATCTCGTTGCCAAGTTGGGTGCAAATGCCTATCGAATTCATCAATAGCGATAATTCCCTTCATTTGCTCAAATGCTTTATCAATCGGAATTTTCTCTTCTTCTCCCAAAGAACTGTTCATCTCCTCCCGAAGCGAAAGCAAGCGAGTCAGCATATCGGTCAGCAAAATCACATTTGCCCGATAGCCTTCACTCAACTGTTGCGTTTTGAGTTGGTTGCCCTGCT
>JBLIFI010000218.1:0-7918 GCA_047633715.1 Flammeovirgaceae bacterium | reverse complement strand
AAGTAAATGGACAGAATTAACTGTATATTGAAACCTGTCAGGATTCACTTATCTAATTAGTAATCAATTACTTGTGGTTTAAAATCCTGACAGGTTTATTCTGTCTGAGTACTTACTTTAGAAATACTTGCTACTTTTCTATACCCATTTCCAGAATTCCTCTTCAAATTCTTCGTAGTTTTTCCAGACCGTTCGGCTGTGGAAGCGTTTGTGTTGCCAGCCTTTGCTTTTGAGCAGGAAGGGCGTGTAGCCGAAATATTCTTTCATGGAATTGGCTTGGTAGAACAAATCGTCATCGGTTTGGAGCGTGGTGGTTCGTTCGGGTTCGGCAATGGCGAGGTCGGCAAAGGGCAAATCGGAGCGGAGTTTTGCTTTTCCATCGGAGAGTTTCCGCATTCGTTCTTTCAAATACCAGTCGATGGCAAAGGTTTTGGGTTTGGTGGGATTGGGTTGGAAATTACCTTCGGAGACTTCATGCGCATATTGCAGGTATTCTTTGAGCAGTTTTGGCCCGAGGTTTTTGGTTTCCTCCACTTGCAATTGCGAGGGCAGAATACTGCTGACCACCACAATTTTTTTCCTCGCCCGAGTGATGGCAACATTCAGTCTGTTCTCGCCTTTTTCTAGGTTCAAACCACCAAACTGCACGCGCATTTGTCCGCTTGGAGTGGGGGCGTAGCCGATGGAGAAAATGATAATATCTCGCTCGTCTCCCTGTACGTTTTCAATGTTTTTGATAAAAATATCGCTCGGAATGTTCACTTCCTGTTCTTCCAACAAATCCTGAATGAGTTCTTGTTGCTTGAAATTGAAGGTAATTACGCCAATGTTTTTGAGGTCTTTTGCCAAGTAGTCTTTCAAGAGTTCCACCACTTTTTGGGCTTCTATTTGGTTGGAGTTTTTCTCCCAAACTCCTTCTACTTTCAAATAGTCTATGGCAGGTTCGGCATGAACAAAACGCTCGCTATTGGGCAACATTCGGAGTTTTCCGTTATAAAAATGTCGGTTCGAGAAGTCAATCAACTCCAAGGCTTCGCTTCTGTAATGTCCCGTTAAAGTTATTTGCTCCAAATAACGGCAACCTAAATCTAGCAAAGAATCGACTTCCAAACTGGGGTCTTCTTCTTCATTTTCCTGCTCCCAACGTGGGTGGTACAAATCGTAAGGAGCGAGCTGTTGGCTGTCTCCGACAATGGCAACCTGCTTGCCACGATACATGGCGGGAATTCCCTTCTCCACAAAACATTGCGAAGCTTCATCGAAAATGACCAAATCGAAAAGTTGTTCCATCGGAAAAATGGCGGAAACCGTTTCGGGCGAAGCGAGCCAACAAGGCATAATATTGAACAGTTCATTCGAGAAATTATCAATCACTTTTCGGAGCGACCAAACGCTTCGTTTCTTGTTGACCTGATGTTGCAAATCTCGATAAGTCACTCGATTATTGAGTCGGTTGAACTCGACTTCTTTGTAAGTTCTTTCCCGAACATTCATCAGCGCAATTTGCTGACAAACCTTCTTTTTGGCTTTTAATGCTTCTTGCAAATTATCTTCCAACATTTGCAATTTTGGTGTGGAAACCGATTTCAAAATGGGATGTTTTGCCTCAATATGATTTACCCAAGCCACTCGCAAACTATTCTCGAAAAGTGACACGAGCGTTTCCACTTCCCAAGTTCCTGTTTCTAGGTGGAGTTTGCCAATCACTTGCAATTCGTGCGTTTCTATGGTTGTCAGAAACTGGTCGAACTCACACATTTTCTCATAATCTGTATCTAGGCTTTCCAGTAGCCTTTCAGAAGTAGTTTCTCCTGCTTGGAGTTCGTTGATTTGCTTGACACTCAAGTGTTTTTTCCATTCTGTAAGTTTTACTGGTACATTTTTTATGACCTCAAAAAGCTCTTCAATTTTGCTTTTCAGCGTTTCAAATTCAAATTCTTCTAGTTGCAAATACTTGATTCCGTTTCGCAAAGACCTATAAATATCTTTGGCTTTCACGGCTTGTAAATGTAAATCGAACCAAGTTTTATAGCTTTCTTTTTCAAAATCGAATGGTTGTTCAATCAGCCATTCTTTCTCTTTCAAACTCGAAACCTGATGCTCGAAATTCATCCGATTCTCAATTTTTCGGACCAACATGGGCAAAGGGTTTTCCTCAAATTGGAGTTGGTTGTCTTCAATAATCTGATTGACAAAATCTTTGTCTTTATTGAAAATGTTCCATTTGGTACGTTCGTGCCAACTTTTTTGCGCTCGAATGGCATCGTCAACTGCTTCCACGGCTTTTCCCAATTGTTGTGGAGCGAGTGTTTTTTCCACGCCTTCTTCGCCAAAGGCACTCATTATGTTTTGCTTCCGAGTTCCCAGCCAAAGTCTGTCGGCAGTTGGGTAATTCAGCAGATTTTTGAAATACTTGAAAACAGTTTCGTCTTCAATCAATTCCAACATTTCTTTGAACTGTTCTTTTCTGTCGAGCAACCAAACGCACTCGCCCAAACTGACTCGCAAGGCAATCAGCTTCTCTACTTCGGTTGCTATTTCTTCGGCATAAGGTTTCACTTCCCGAACGGCTTTTTCAATATCGGGCAACTCCACACCCGTAAAATCTTTGAATGGAACTCGCTCAATCCACGGATGTGTGGGGCGTGTCAAATCCTTGGCATAAAGGGCAAAAGTTTTTAGTTTTTTGAGGAATTCAGGCGCATTTGCTTGTGGGAAATGTACATATTCCCGCCTCAATTTGATTCTCGGAGTGTTTGGATTGCTAGTCAGATAGAGTTCCTTGGCAGAAGCGCCACATTCAGAAGTATTGTACAAAGCCATTCTGAACTCTTCCAATTCCTCCACAATTTGGTCAATTTCCCGACTGTTTTGCAGGAAACTCCGCTCCAAATAAATGGTATCTAAGCTGTTATTCTCCGTCTGAAAATCGGGAATAAGCTCAATATTTCGGTTAATTTTTTCGTAAACGGCTCTTCTGTCATTTCTAAAATCGTGGACTTTTGCTGTGAAATCGGCAAAAGTCTTTTCATCCAATCGTTTATAAACCACATCTAAGGCGGCCTTTTTCTGACAAACCACCAATACTTTTTTTCCTCTGGAGATAGAATCTGCGACCAAATTGCAAATCAGCTGAGATTTTCCGCTTCCAGGCGGGCCTTGCACCACAATTGACCTTCCTGTTTTGAGCGATTTGATTGCCATTTCCTGCGTGGCATCCAAATCGTAAGGAGTTGTGAAATTCTCTTCTTTGGCGGCTTTCATGCTGACCAAAACCTGCAAGTCTGGGTCATTCTCCAGAATAGTTTGAGAGGGTAAGAATAATTGTTCTACATCATTTAGCGAATTATTCTCAATCAGCGTATCGTAGTCTGGCGAGAGGTAAGAATCTGCCTGTGGGAAAATTCCCAAAACAGCTTCTGGGTAGGCTTTGAGTTCGCCAGTTCGGGTTTCCTTTTGGAAATTGACTTTCGTAAACTCTTGAAAGTCTTGCAGTTTTTCCTCAAAATTCGCCTGATTGAAATTGATTTCCAATGGGCTTTCTTCCAAATGACTATACAATTCGGTCAAAAATGGGCGCAATTCTTTACTGAAACCTTCAAAATTTTCCTCTATGAAATCTTCTTCAAACTGCAAATGGTTGAAGTGAGAAAACGCCAAAAGCAAGGTTTTGTTAAAGGAAACTGGCACATCTTGCCTTAAATGCAACATCCAAAATCCGTTCTCAATACTCAACGAAACTGGGAAGTAGAGTAGGGGAGCGGAAACCAAAGAATCATCCAACATTTTACCACGCACAAATGGGTAGCCTACATATAAATCCTTTGCGCCTCGTTCTTCGGTAATCAACCTGTCGGTTCGGAAAATATCTCGCAAGTTTTTACTTGCTTTATTGCCGTCTTTGTCTCGGCTATCTACCACGGCACACAACTTGGTTTTGCTTCTTCTGGCAACCAACCGCTCAATGATTTGGAAAGAAGGCTCGTTTTGGGCAAAATCCAACTTGTGCAAATCTATGAATCTGCTTTTTGCTAATTTGAGCAACAGCAAAGAGCGGTTTTTTCCACTCAAATTGGTCAATCTTCTTTGGTAGGTTTTGAGCTGATTCACGTTGGTTTGCTAAAGTTTTCAGTTGGTTGGAGACAGTTGTATTCTGTCTTGTGAAAATAGTAGGATTTGTTGAAAGAGACAATTGAATGGGGAATTTGATTTTGAGGTTGTGCTGGGGAATAGCCGAGTTGAGAACTCGGAAGTGTGCGGTAGTACCTACCGATGATCGGGTATTATTGAAAAACCTCAAATCCTAAAAAAGAATTCTTAAACCATCTTTTCGTATATCCCGCTTCTTAGACTGGCGGGTCTAGCGACACCGCCAGCTAATCGCTAAAGTTAGTTTTGTAAATGGGGCGATGCTGGAGATTGAGCAAAACGTCATCTCCAACAACCAATCCTAAACGAAATCTTAACGAAATGTCAAAATGCTTGATTTGTATAACTTTTACCCTATTATTTTGCGTTACTAAGACTGAATTGCCTTAACTTTGGCACAAATATTTGTTTCAAGCATAAAAAATTAAACCTCCATGAAAAAATTAGCATTATTGTTATTCTTTGGAATGTTCGCATTCGCTTCTTTCGCACAAGACAAAAAAGCAGAAATCAAATTTGCAGAAGCTTCTCATGATTTTGGCGACATCACTCAAGGCAATGTAGTTGAATATACTTTCAAATTCAAAAATACAGGAACAACTCCATTAGTTTTGACAAACGTGGCAGTTACTTGTGGCTGTACTGCCCCGACTTGGCCAAGAGAAGCAATTTTGCCAGGCGAAGATGCTCAGATTTTGATTAAATTCAACAGCACAGGAAAAATGGGCGTTCAGAATAAAGTAATCACAGTTTACTCTAATGCAGTAAACAACCCAGAAAGAATCAAGATTATTACAAACGTATTGCCAAAGCAATAAGTACAAAATTCGCAATTTCAACTATTTAATTGCTTTGACTATCAGTGTCTCAATTCCTGTGAAGGAGTTGGGATTTTTTTGTTAGCTATGGCGATTTATGATTTGCTATTTTAATTGATATTACAGTCTTTCCCCTACTTTTGTTTCTAGCGTAGAAGATAATAGCTTCGATGCGGGAGATTTTATCTTATTTTATGTGGAGTTGTGGGTAATAGCATGGTAAACATAAAAAAGACTGGAATTACCCTGCTTGCTTTAAATGGCTATCTCGCTATTATTTTGCAAAGCTTTCAGATTCTAAAACCCTTATTTTAACTGATTTAGCGTACTGCTTTTTTTATAGGATTGCCAAGGGCAAAATCCTTTCGGTGGAGCAAGAAGTTTTGGAACAAACGAAAGCTGGTTCTGTATTGAATTTACTTCGTTGGGTTTCCTCAAGAAAGATTAAGGAAACTTTCGTAGCTCCGACAGATTATTGTTACTCATTTTTAGAAGAGAAGTAGAAATGCTTTCGTTCAGCATTTGAACTAAAAAAGCACCTTCTGGAAATCTGGAAGGTGCTTTTTTTTATAAAAACATGGAGACAAAGTTAAAATTCCTATCTTTAGTGAAAGGAATTAAATAACTTACTCCATTATATTTGTTTCTTTTTGGTCTATTCTTCGTTAAAAATAGTATCCATAGCGATGCTATGCCTACTATTTTTGTCCCAGCGGGGAACCGCTAGACTAGCTAGCGTAGCCCGACCTCAAAAACAAACTGCGATAATGGCGCACTTTATTTAATTTCTTTCACTTAGGAATCTTGCAGAGTATTTTTTACAAATTCAAAGCAAATTTTCATATGTCTAGAAGTAATACAATTAAAATAGGGCTCTCGATATTCACTATATTCATGGTTTTCGCCTCTTTTAGTAGCCATTTTCATGATGCCTCTGTAGAAACACTCAGTCTTGCGAATCAAAGAGTTTCTGAAAGCTCTAAATTTGTTTTTCTGCTGAAGAAAGGAATTAGTTTTTTTGCTTCTAGTTCTATTCCTGAAATAGATGGTTACCTAGCGTTTCTATGACAGATTTAGATAAGGTATCCAGCTATCTTACTGTTTATCAAATACTTATAAAAATACAGATAGTCATTCTTGACTGTTCGAACACGTTGGTTTTTAAATTGTTGCCACTATTTCTCTGCGTAGGTATTTTCTTTAACCCTACCAAAGCACTTTCCTTTAAATTGTTGCTACTGTCTTTGTTATTATGCCCTGGCTTCTCAATATATGCCAATGGAATACACATTCTTGTAGATTCTATCCAGACTGCAAAACTTGGGGTGAATTTGCATAAAGAATTATCAACTATTGAGGCAAAGTATCAGAAAAAAGAAACCTTATTGAAAAGCCACCAACAGGAAGTCAAAGACCGACAGTTGGTGAAAGCAAAAAGCAGAGGAAAAGACAGAATTGGTTTTTTTAAAAGAGAGGTAGATGGCGTGGTCAACAAAGTAGAGAATACCGTGCTGAAAGTGGAGAAAGAAGCTAAGTTGGCAGAAGAAGTATTGCTGATAGACACCGAAAATCTATTTATACATCTTACAGAACTAATTAGTACCTTAATATTACTTATAATTGTATTACCCTTACTTTATTTTTATATAGTAACTTTCATAGTTGAACAACTATTCCAGGTAGTGTTAGATCAGACGCTACATTCATCAATCAAAAAAACATCTTAAAATGAGAAGAACACTATTTTTCTTACTAGCAAGTCTATTGTTTTGTATTTCCTCATGTAATAACGAAAAGCAACAGTCTGCCGGGGAAGTTACGAAAGAAGATTCTACTAAAAAGATAAGCAATGTAGAAATAAAAGAACATGCCACCAAAGATACTTCTCCAGTTATAGGGATTGATGTATCTCATTTTCAAGGCAACATTGATTGGATAAAAATAAAACAAAGTGGCGTCCAGTTTTGCTATGCAAAGGCTTCACAGGGCAACTATTTCAAAGATCTTAAATTTCAAGAGAATAAGCATAATACCGAAAAGGCTGATTTAGTACATGGTGCCTATCATTTCTACATGACCAATGAAGACCCTAAGAAACAGGCTATGTTGTTCTTGAGTTGCCTAGACAAAGAAATTACTAATCAAATGTTGCCAATGCTCGATTTAGAAGGAGGTAGCATCAAGGGGGAAATTGATATCGAGGCTATTCAGAAAAACGTGATGATTTGGTTGACTACAGTAGAAGAGGCATTAGGAGTGAAGCCAATTATTTACACCAACAATCCTTTTGCCAATACCTACTTGAAAAACCCAGAATTCGCTAACTACAAACTATGGCTGGCAGAATATGGTGTTGAGAAACCCCGTACCCCACACACTTGGAGAAATCAAGGATGGGTAATTTGGCAACGCTCGCCAAATGGTTTTGTAGATGGAAGCAAAGGGGACATAGATCATGATATTTTAGCTGAATCCCAAAGCTTAGAAGAACTTATTTTCAGTAAGAAATAGTAACCTATGATCAAACATTGCTATAAGACTCAAAAATAAGTTACACTACTTGTAGCTGACAAACTCTAGTTTGTCAGACTTGTAGAAAAAGCTTCTCGGAAACGAGAAGCTTTTTCTTTATATAGGGTTTGTAGACCGCTAAGGAACGGAAATTAAATAAATGCGCTTTTTCTCTTGTTTCTTTTTGGTCTATTCTTCGTTAAAAATCTCGCCATAGCGGTGCTATGACTGCAATTTTTGCCTAGACTAGACTCAAAAATAAACTTCGATAAAAAAGTTATTTATTTAATCACCATTCCTAAGAGGGATTTACTTTATTGGCTCTATCGTGAATTTGGTTAAAAGGTATAACAAAACTAAAACTCGAAAAACAAGCAATAAAACTGGTTCAAGCGGGGCTTCCCAAGCGTCCACACTTGAACCTAATAACTTAAACTTCA
>JBLIFI010000217.1:0-7925 GCA_047633715.1 Flammeovirgaceae bacterium | reverse complement strand
AAACAGGCAAGCGGTGGATTTGTTCTTAATTTCATTCGTATGGTTGGAGAGGAATTAAAAGCACATCATAGAGTTTCCAAAGTAGGAATTGGCGTGCCAGGAATGATTAGTAAAGACCGTCAATCTACGGTGGAAATGGCTAATTTACCTTCGTTGAATGACTTGGATTTACTTCCGCAACTCAAAAAGGCTTATCCAAGCATTTCTTTCTTTTTGGAGAATGATGCGAATGCAGCTGCTTTGGGCGAGCTTTACTTTTCAGAAACCTCCGTTCCAGACGATTTCCTATTCATTACTTTGGGAACTGGCGTAGGAAGTGCTTTGGTGTTGGATGGCAAGATTTTCAAAGGTGGAAATGGAAATGCCATGGAGTTGGGACACACAATTTGTAGCACAGGAAAATCAGTAGAGTTTGAAGTGGGGAAAGCGGGAATTATGCGAATGGCGAAGGAAATGATGCTGAAACACAGAGATTCCAAACTCCACAAAATTGAGAGAGGTGAGTTTGATTCCAAGAAAATAGTAAAAATCGCTTTAAAAGGAGATGAAGCGGCACGAGAAATTTTCAAATATGGAGGTAAGATAATTGGCGAAGGCTTGGTAAATGCCATTCGCATATTAGATGTTGACACCGTGATTGTTGGTGGTGGAGTCAGTAAAACCTTCGATTTGATGGATGATTCAATCAATGCCGTTTTGAAAAAACATTTGAGCAATTACTACATGAATAACTTCCAACTCCGACTCGCTACATTGGGCAATGAAGCGGGAATCATTGGAGCTGCTTCGCTTTGCTTCATTGAAACTGAGTTAACGAGAGATGTAAAATAAGATGTTAGAATTTAGATTGGAGATTTTAGAGGAAAGAAAAAAGATAAGAACTACGAGTAGTTTGAAATAAACAATGCTACTTTATGGACATTCGGCACAAGCGGACGCTTGTGCTATGTTCTTTTATAGTGTTAGCATTACTTGTTTAACACTACAAACTGATTCAAGCCTCCACGCTTGAAATCTCAAAAAAATCATGGCAAATCAAGAAAATTCCAAAAATCAAGGTCAAATCTTAGAAAAAGGCTTAATAATGCGTTCCACGGGTTCTTGGTATGAGATTCTGGATGAGCAAAACAAAATCCGAAAAGGCAGATTGAAAGGTAAATTGAGGCTGAAAGGCTATCGGTTTACCAACCCAATTGCCGTGGGCGATTATGTGGATTTTGAGCTAGAAGATGAAGATGAGAACACAGTTGCCATTGTCAACATTCATGAGCGAAAAAACTATATAGTTCGGCAATCCACACGCAAAAAATACCACGGACATATTATTTCCTCCAATCTGGATTTAGCCATTGTCATTGCCACTTTAGCAATGCCACGAACTTCACTCGGCTTCATTGACCGATTCTTGGTTGCTGCTGAATCTTCCAATGTTCCTGCCGCCATCTTTTTTAACAAAGCTGATTTGCTGGATTCAGAAGGAATTGAATTCTTAGAAGAACTGTGCGATTTATATGAAAGCTTAGGCTATCAAACTCTTATTATTTCCGCATTGGAAAAGCAGAACCTAGAGGAAGCCAAGGAAATGGTAAAAGGCAAAGTCTCTCTTGTAGCTGGGCATTCTGGAGTTGGGAAATCCACTTTATTGAATGCACTTGTTCCCAATTTGGCAATCCGAACCAAAGAGGTTTCCACTTTTGCAAACAAAGGAGTTCATACAACCACTTTTGCAGAAATGTTTGAAATCATGCCTGAAACCTATTTGATTGACACACCGGGAATCAAAGAATTGGGGATCATTGGCTTAGATGAGAATGAAATCACTTTCTATTTCCCCGAACTGAAAGCCTTGGTGCAAGAATGTAAATTCAACAACTGCACACACACACACGAACCAGATTGCAAAGTATTAGAAGCCTTGGAAGCTGGAGAAATCGCTCCAACTCGCTATCATAGTTATCTGAGTATTTTGGAAGGCTACGATAACAGAAGGTAATTCGTGAGTTAGCGAATTGAAAAATCATAAAACTGAAATTCACATGAAGAAAACAAATAGCCTTTTTTCTAACTACCTACATGAATATGCTACTTGGACAAGCGCAAGAGCTGTTCAGAGAGGCTTTACCACAACAAAAAACATAAAAATTGCCATTGAGCAATCTGGTATTGAAGAATTTGCAAAAGAATTTCGTAATTCTACAATCGATCAATCTCTTTTTGACAATAAGCATATAGAACTAGTAAAAAGCCTTATTGAGTCTTTTCACAGTTTATCAAAAACAAAAGAGACTGAGAAGGCTGCCTTCAATATTGAAAAAGTTACTTATGGCAGAATGGCAAAAATAATTGCCATTTACTTGAAAACATCAGTCGTAATTCCAAATCAAGGAAAAGGAGAACTAGCAAAAATAACGCACCCACCAATAGATGCTATTTTGCTGAAAGCATTACATGATAAAATAGCTAATAAGTCGCTTAAATTGAATAAAATAACATGGACGAAGTTGAATGAATCTGAATATTTCGAGCTTATCAATAAACTTAGAAAAACTTTTATATTAGATTATTTTTGGGAATTAGAACAATATTGGGAAGCTGGATAACCAAAAACCCCAACTTCTTTTCAGGAATTGAAACTGATAGTAAGGTTGGGAAATAGTAACATAGCAGATTTCATTCCGTAGATTCCTCTTCCCAGAGGAATAAAAATTACCAAAAAAAAGCTTCTCGTTTCCGAGAAGCTTTTTTTATTCCATTACGATAAACTAAAATTTATCAGCTACTATTTCTCCTCTAAAAATGAGTAACGGTAATCTGTTGGAGCTACGAAAGTTTCCTTAATTGTTCTTGGGGAAACCCAACGAAGTAAGTTCAAGATAGAACCTGCTTTGTCGTTTGTTCCAGAAGCTCTTGCGCCACCGAAAGGCTGTTGCCCTACCACTGCACCAGTTGGTTTATCGTTGATGTAGAAATTACCAGCTGCATTTCTCAATTTCTGAGATGCCAATTCAACTGCATATCTGTCTTGAGCGAAAATTGAACCTGTCAAAGCATATTCAGAAGAAGAATCTACCAAATAAAGAGCTTCTTCAAACATTTCTGCATTGTAAACGAAAACCGTCAAAACTGGACCGAAGATTTCCTCTACCATTGTTTTGTATTGGTTGTCCTCTACTTTCAAAATAGTAGGCTCAATGAAATATCCTTTTGAACCATCATAGTTTCCACCAGCAACCACTTCTACCAACTCATCTTTCTTGGCTTCATCAATATACTTAGTGATTTTGCTGAACGAACGCTCATCAATCACAGCAGTTACAAAGTTTGTGAAATCTTCTGGAGAACCCATTTTGATGGTTTTCAAATCTTCCACCATATAGCCTTTCACCTCTTCCCATAAGTTGGAAGGAATGTAGGCACGAGAAGCCGCAGAACATTTTTGACCTTGGAATTCAAAAGACCCGAGCACCAAAGCAGTTGCTAAAGTCTTCGCATCAGCAGATTTATGCGCAATCACAAAATCCTTTCCACCAGTTTCCCCAACAATTCTTGGGAAAGTTCTGTATTTGGAAATATTATTTCCAATTGTTTGCCACAAATGACGGAATACACCTGTGCTTCCTGTAAAGTGTAATCCAGCGAAATCTTTATGGTTAAAAACCACATCGCCAGCAACTGGGCCATCTACCAAAATAAGGTTGATAACTCCATCAGGAACGCCTGCTTCTTTGAAAATCTCCATCAAAACCTGCGCAGAATAAACCTGCGAGTAAGCAGGTTTCCAAACTACCGTATTTCCCATCATAGCAGGAGCCGCTGGCAAGTTTGCTGCAATTGCCGTAAAGTTGAAAGGAGTAACTGCAAACACAAAACCTTCAAGTGGTCTTTGCTCCAATCTGTTCCAAACTCCTGCGCCAGAAACTGGTTGCTCTTTGTAAATTTGAGTCATAAACTCCACGTTGAAACGCAAGAAGTCAATAAGTTCGCAAGAAGCATCAATCTCAGCTTGGTAAGCCGTTTTAGATTGCGCCAACATAGTTGCCGCATTGATTCTCGCACGGTATTTTCCCGCAATCAAATCTGCCGCTTTCAAGAAAATACTTGCTCGTTGTTCCCAACCTATGTTTTCCCAAGCCTCTTTTGCGCCCAAAGCCGCATTAATTGCTTGCTCCACATGAGACTTATCTCCTTCGTGGAAATGACCCAAAATATTTTGGTGGTCGTGTGGCGAGCTCATCGGAATTTTCTTTCCCGTTCTCACCTCTTCCGAACCAATATACATTGGCACATCCATTTGCTCGCTTTTCATTTCTGCCACCGCTTTTTTCAAAGCCAATTTCTCAGGAGATTTTGGAGCATAATTTAAAACTGGCTCGTTTATAGCCTTCGGAACATTGAAAAATCCTTTTACCATCGTATTTTTATTAGTGTTGAGTAAAGTTAGTTAGACTGGTTTTTAAGCCATCATTGGTTTCAACTGCAAAAGTACAATTTTTAAGGAGAAAAGGGAATTTAGAAAGGGGTTGAATTTTACTGACTCCTTATTCCTTCGTGAAAGTGAAACGATTTCCCAAACACAGTTGGTTAGGCTTAGACAAGTTCCGCAGGGCGGCCTCCGCTAATTTCGGGCAAGTTGTTTTTGCTTTATCTAGTTTGTGATACTCCGAAAAGCAAATTGCTCCCACAAAGCCATTCGTGAAACCTCTTACCCAAAATTAAATGCGGTTGGAGGCTTGAAAGTCATTCGTAATCAGATAGCTTTTGTGCTTTTTTTCCTACTTCTCACTTGTTATTTGGGAAATGCTCGCTGATAATTCCCGTGTAGCTCGCTAAATCCTCAATTCGTGGATAATTGGGCAGAGCAATTGGCAAACAGTCGAAGCAAGTGCCAGAATTGGATTTTTTCCTAGACACCATGCAAGATGAAGTGGACAGAGTGGAAAAACTATTCGAAAAAATTGAAATCCTCGCAGAAGATAAGGAGGATTAAAAAAAGTGAGAGAATTTGTAGATATGCAATTTCAAAAGAAGCTACATTGCCGAATTCGGCAATGTAGCTTCTTTCTATTTCTTGGTTGGAGTTTGCTCTAAGAAGTATCAGATTATCTATTTCGGCAAAAACAAGAACTCGGTTTCCATATAATAAATGTTCCAAATTCCATTTCCCGTTTTATCGGAAGTGAAGTAGAAATATTTGCCATCGGGGGAGAAATGTGGGCCAGCTTCGTTATAATAAGAGTTGACTTCTGGTCCCAAGTTGATTGGCTCGCTCAACCAGTTTCCGTTTTTTTGGAAACATACAAATCTTCCTCTCCAAGCCCATCGTATCGGTTGTAGCTGGCAAAAACCATATATTGCCCATCGGGAGAGAAAACAGGTGCGCTTTCAAACTTTTCGCTATTGATAGGCGCAGGAAGTTCGGTTGGAGTTCCAAATGTGTGGTCTGTTTTCTTTTTCGCCATCCAGATGTTGCCATCTTTGCCAGTAAAGCTTTTTGACCAATAGTATAAATTGCCCTCATTATCTGTAATTGGGCTAGTTTCGTAGTGGGCAGGCCAAGCATCCGTTTTGTTCATCACTTGGTTAATTTCCTTTCCGACTGCTTTTGGTGCGCTCCAATTGTCTTTTTCCCATCTTTGGTAATGAAAGGAGATTCATCGGTATCGGTAGAGAATTTTGTGATTTCTGGTTTGCTCCATTTCTCTTCTTTTAGTTCCGATTGGTAGATTTTCTGCGCTTGCTTTCCAGCTTCTCTTCGGCAGAAATAAGCAGTTTTCCCATCGGGAGTGAAGGTAATTCCAAACTCTTGGTTTTCTTTGGTGGAGATGATTCCTTCGGCAAACAGAATGGGTTTGTCCAACACTATTTCCCCATTCAAATAGAGTTGACTTTTCTCCAAAATACCATTTTCGTTGTAGTTCAAGGAGATTCCGTGGCGTTTGCCATCTACATAAACGATTTCGTATTGTAATTCTCCGTTGGCGTAAAACCCTTGATGAATGCCCACAGGCTGGTCATTATCATAAACGCCAGCGAACCTGAGCGAACCATCTGGGTGAAAATATTCCCATTTCCCATGTCCTTTTCCGTCTTTCCAATAAGCTCGGTAGCGCAAGTTTCCGTTGGGCAACCACTCCAGCCAAAGCCCTTCTGCTTTGCCATTGATTCCGTTTTTCCACAAAGAAGGCTTGCGATTTGGGAAATGCTCGCTGATAATTCCCGTGTAGCTCGCCAAGTCTTCAACCTCCGATTCGGAGGAAATGCGTTGCGCAAAACTGGCTTGGAGTGAGAAAGAGAAGTGTAAAAAGAGTTTTCATTCTATTGGATTTTGAGATGGGAAGCTGGCGAATGCTAAGCTTCTTGTTTCTGTTTTCCAATAAAACTAGGGAAGACTTACTGAGTAGTCAATTTGTTTCCGATGAGTTGGTAAATAGGGAGATGGGTTTGAGTTTTGATAGGAAAAACTTGGTTTAGTTAGCAGTTACTTCTAAGTTTATCAGCACTCATAGATAAGCCACATTTTTCCAAAGCATTTGCAACCTCGATTTTAGTTTTAGGAGGATTTTTTAGTCTTGCTACCATTTTGGAAAAAGCGGTGCATACTGCTGTGGGATTTAAATCCAATAGATTTGAAACTAATACATCGGGACTTTGTGCCTCAATATCATACTTTTGAAGCTCTGAAGAAGGGAAATCCTTTAAGTTAAAAGTTGTAATCAGGTCAGCTCCACCTTTTATGGCACACGCTAAAACATGTCTATCATTTTTATCGGGGAGAGACAGACCTATAATCAAATCCTCATAACCTCCTATGTTGGCATCGGGGAAAGCGCTGTTCATAGCACGAATAGTTTTTTGAAGCTGTTGGCTTGTCAAGTCTTTTCTGTTTTTCAACAGGTTTCTAACCCATTCATCTTGAATCATGACAGACCAATGGGGTTTAAACAGTCCTTCTGCTGCAAGCGAAAGCAAGAAATCTCTAATTGGTGCAGGATATAAAACACACGCATCTAAAATGACAGAAAGTTTTGGGGAATGAATCATTCGTAGCCGAGGTTTAAATCCTGCGCTTGTTTCGATAAAAAATCTAATTGTTTTTCTCTTTCAGCTACAAGCTTTGTCTCATAAGCAACCAAATCTTTTAACAATACTCTTCGGTGGCTGCCGATTTTCTTGAAAGGCATTTCTCCCTTTTCCAGCAATTTTACAAAATGTGGTCTGGAAACATGCAGCATATCAGCCGCTTGTTGCGTGCTTAATTCAGTATTGGATGGAACCAAAGAAACTGGCTGCCCTTCTGCCATGTTCTGAATAATGGAAAAGAGGAGTTGCAATGCTTTTTTGGGAACAGTTATCAAGACCCCAGTTTCCTGTATCAGAATTTCAATCCCTTTCTCCCGTGAAACTGCCATGTCATCAGAAGCTATTGCTAGTATTTCTAAGGAATTAGCCGCTATTCGTTGTTCCGCTTTGGTTATAGTATTGATTAAAGTCTCCATTATCCGTTTTTTGTAGTGAAGATTTGATGAACTCCGAATGAGTTAATTTCAAACTAACTCATAAACAAAGATAATGAAGTTAAACGAAATAAACGAAACGTATTCCGATGAGTTGGTAAATAAGGAGATGGGTTGGGAGTTTAACGGCTTGTATAAGAATAGTAAGGGATTAAAATACAATTATTTTTCGGATTTAGCACTTAGTCAATTTTACCGTTATTTTTATTTTAACCGTCAAATTGTAAATTTGGCGGACTTTGTTAATATGCACCAACTTTGGGTCTGATACAAAACCCTTATTATTTTTGGTTCTATCGTGAATTTGGTTAAAAGGTATAACAAAACTAAGATTTGAAGAAATTACCTTATTTTTCGAGTTTGTTAAAACTCGAAAAACAAGCAATAAAACTGGTTCAAGCACCCACACTT
>JBLIFI010000216.1:0-7927 GCA_047633715.1 Flammeovirgaceae bacterium | reverse complement strand
GTTGAAGAGAAAACCAACTTTTACTTGGCAGAGAAGAACGATTCGGGCAAATCTGATATCAAAGATGTTACTAATGACTTGAACCAAATTTTCCAGACACTTTCTCAACCTTTGACTGAATTGGTATGGCAGTAGAAAACTTTCTGAAACGGCTAGAGAAATATGGCGAAGAACAAGGTTATTTCAAGGAAATGAAGTTGGGAGAATTGGATAAGAGTTGCTGTCTGAATTCCCAAACTATTTGCATTGATTTTGACAAAACGAAGGAAATTATTAGTAATAAGAATGGTTTTCAACCTTCCAAATCTTCGGATGGCTTGAAAATTCTTTCAGAAAATGATAGAATTGACTTTGTCGAAATGAAAGGTTGGAAGGAGTTTTTGAATTGGAATACAGATGTTGATGCCGAGAAGATAAAAGGAAAAATCACAAAATTTAATCTTCAGACAAAGCTTTCAGACAGCCTTTTTATACTCAAGAATATTACTCTGGAAGAGAAATTTCAACTTACAAGTTCAGAACAAAATCAGTGTTCAACTACTCCAAAACACTTGATTTTAGTAGTCGATATAGAAGATATGTCTTCAATAGAGCGCATTGCTTTCAATTTAGAAACCTTGGGAAGCACTTCTAGTAAAATTAGCCTTGAAATACTGCAAGAAACAGACAAAGAGTTAAAATCAATCAGGATGTCAGAAATGGACAATACGCAGGCTCCAATTCGATTGACTTGTGGGACTGTGGATAAGTATTATGAAAATCTAGCATAAAACAAACCTCCACCGCATTCAAATTTGGAGAAAGGGAAATTCTATCAATTCTATTTTTTGAAAATGGGTTTCCAGAACTCAAAAGCTATCCAAACTGCAATTAACTTCTGCAAAGTTGGCGGAATAATCTCTTGCGTAGGGTTTCGTAAATTGAAAAGCGAATTTTCTTCTGATAAATGATAGAGTCTGCGAAATCCAACCTTTTAGCAAGCGATTTTTTACTTCTCAGCTTTATATTGTCTTTATGACATATTCTTCGTTTTTACTCCTTTCTCGTTCCTTTTATAAATGCTTTGACTGAATTAAACATAAGAAAAAATTCTGTCAGGGTTTTTATAAGTATTTGAATATTAGTACTTTAAAAAATAACCCTGACAGAGTTATTACACAGCTAGTTGAAACACGATCATACAAATTAATATAGCGACATTTCAAACTCCAATTGCTCTTAAATCAAACTTTCAAAAGTGACTTTTCTTTGCCCAAATTATCATTTCTAATTCCCTCAATTTCATTCACCATTCCGCCATACATCATTTTCTTGGCTCCGTCTCGCAATACGAAAGTGTGTGGAAAACCCAAATCTATTTGGGAAACCTTATCGAGTCTTTCCATCATTTCGCTAGAAAGCTGTAAATCCAAACAGTTGATATTGTCTTTCAATTGGTCAACTTTCCGTGAGCCAATAATGGGAATAACCCCTTTCTGATTCACCCAAGATAAAGCAACCTGAGCTGAGGAAACATCAATTTCCTTCGCCATTTTCACCACTTCTCTGGCAATTTCTTCATTCCTATTATTGAATCGGTAAGAAGTTTTCTTGATATTTCTACTGTCCTTGTCTTGGTTTTCTTCCAAAAACTTCCCTGTTAAAATTCCCGTAGCCAATGGCGACCAAGCCACCGTTCCTATATTCAGCTCTTTTGCCATGGGCAACAATTCCCTTTCTGGAGTTCGCTCAGTTAAGTTATATTCCAATTGGTTTCCAATAAATGGTGCATAGCCACGAAACTCTGCCAAGGTATTTGCCCGAGCAACCACCCAAGCAGGCGCATCGGAAATGCCTATATAAAGCACTTTTCCAGAACTTATTAAGTCATTCAAACTACGCATCAATTCCTCAAATGGAGTTGTGAAATCCCAAGCATGAACCCAAAGCAAATCGATGTAATCAGTTTTGAGCCTTTTCAAACTCGCCTCAACTGATTGGCGCAAGTTTTTACGGTGGTTTCCAGAATTGTTCGGATTTCTTGTTTCGCCCGAAAGCGTATATTTGGTTGCCAAAACCACATAATCTCGGTCAGCACTAATGAAATCGCTTAGAAACCGCTCGCTCGTGCCTTCTGTGTAAACATCGGCTGTGTCAATGAAATTCCCGCCAGCTTCCACAAAAGTATCGTATATTTTTTGGCTCGTTTCCTTGTCCGAGCCCCAACCCCACTCTTCTCCGAAAGTCATTGTGCCCAAACAAAGTGAGGAAACTCGTAAACCGCTGTTGCCAAATAATTTGTATTTCATAAGTTCTCTAGGTTTTGATTCGCTATTGATTTATAACTACCCAACCAACTTATTACGACCTTGTTCGGTTTGGCGATTCCCAAAAATCTGGTTGGAAATCATAAAACCGCTAACCTTTCCGCCCAATTCAATTCCCCAGCAAGTTCCCTATTACTAAATTCCAAATGAATCACTCTTCTTTGCTTGTTGCCAGTAGAACGGTTTGAAGCATGAAGTAACAAAGGTTTCATTAGCATCAGTCCGCCTCTTTCTACAGAACAAAAGGTTTCTTGCTCAGTTTCCAAATCCAATGTCTCCAATCTAGAAATTCCGTTGGAGTGAGATTTGGGAATTACTTTGAGTGCGCCATTTTGCTCATCCGTATCATCTAAATGGATTCTGATTGTAATGATACTTTCCAGAATTTCCGTAGGAGCTTGCACGCCAATTTGCCCACGCTTGCTTGTCCAGTTTTGGTAACCAACAGTTTCTTTTCGGTTGGAGACAGAAATACTCAAATCTTGATGTAGGGGAATGAACAAACAATGAATTATCAATTTTCTTGCTTCTTTTTGGTCTATTCTTCGTTGAAAACCTCGCCATAGCGGTGCTATGCCTGCAATTTTCGCCTAGACTAGCCCCAAAAATAAGCTACGATAAAAAGAAAATTCATTTTTTAATCATTCCCAACCACAAACCAATTCGACTCCTTTGGTTTGTCGAAATAAATGGCTTTTGTGAGGAAATAGTCTTCTCCACTCAATCCAACCAAAACACTTTTTAATTTTTCGGTAAAAATGAGCGGTTGGAGTTCGGGAATATGCTTGAGTAACTGCCGAATGGCAAACAAATCTTTCGTTTTCAGAAACGAGTTGGAGTTTGAATTGGCAGATTCTATGCAATGAGTTATTTTCAAAATATCCTCAGCTGAGAAAGTGTTGGGAATGATTGAAAAGCCATTTTCAGCTAGTTCAGATTGGTATTTTTGCATGATTTAGGTTGCAGAGTGAATTATTTATTGCACAATTATTCCACTAAAATAGAATCAGAGTTTATAGAATAAAAGAGTTAGTGAGATTTTGAAAAACCGCAACTTTCCACGTTTTCCATTGTATTTCGGAACATGACATTTAACACACATTCCGTTCGGAGTTTTCAAAACAAGACTGTAAAGTTGTAGGATTCGAGGAAGTGCAAAAAACCTGAAAACTAAATCACATTTTGTAAATTAAGCACGTTGTGCTATTTACTATTTCTGTATTTCGCTTTAAATCAAATTGTTAAAGACTTGAAATAGGAAAACATTTAAGCCAGACTACTTAAACCGTCACGCCCACCACCAAAACATCGTCTATTTGCTTGTTATGAATCATCCACTTGTTGAGTGTTTTCTCCAGAATCACTTTTTGCTCTGCCATGGGTTGCTCACACACAGTATGCAGTAATTTTCGAAATTTTTGGCTCATGAATTTTCGTCCATCTTTACCACCGAATTGGTCTTGGTAGCCATCGGTGTAGAGGTAAAATGTGGTTGGAGTGGAAATATCAATTGAATGAGTTGTGTAAACTCGCTGGACTTCTCGCTGTTCGCCTCCAATTGAATACTTGTCACCCCGAATAACCATCATTTCCTCATTTTGAATATAGACAAGTGGATTATTTGCTCCAGCGAATTCTAACAGATTGTTTTCTTTGTCAATTACACAAAGAGTCATATCCATTCCATCCTGATTTCCAGTTTCATATTGGCGCAAATCTTTCCTGATTCCCGTGTGCATATGCGAAAGGATTTCATGTGGTTTTTGCAAACCGATTCTGTTTACTGCCTCGTTTAGCAACTCATTTCCAATCATGCTCATGAATGCGCCAGGTACGCCATGACCTGTACAATCCAACACAGATAAGTATGTTTTGCCATTCAATTCATTGAACCAATAAAAATCACCACTTACAATATCTCTTGGCTTAAACAGTACAAATGATTGCGGTAAGCTTTTTTGTATGGAAGCCATTTCAGGTAAAAATGCTTCTTGAATACGCTTCGCGTAGTTAATACTTGCCATAACTTTATGCGCATTTTGTTCTACCAAAATACGTTGTTCCTCCGTTTTTTGGTAAGATTGCGCATTCTGAATAGCAATTACGGTATAAATGGAAATATTTCGGAGCAATTGTAAATGGTTGGTGGTGTATGCTTCTTTTGCCATACTTTGCACTCCAATTACTCCTAAAACTCTATTTTTTGTTTGGAGTGGTAAATAAATAATTGACTGGGCAGTTCCGTCTTCAGTTCGCAAATTCTTTTGGAACTGCATACCATACTTCCCCAAGTCCTCTTTGAGATTATTGATAAATATCTCCTCTCGATTATTGAAACACCTCACAGCAAAGGCTTCAGCATCATCTAGGTTGTAAGTGTAAGCTTCTAGCTCTTTTCCATTTTCTATGGAACTTTTGAAAACCAATTTATTTTTCTCGACATCATGCAGCCCAATTCCAAAAATTGCTACATTCATCAGCCTGTTAAGGTGGAAATAAACTTGGCGAATGATATCGGAAAGTGATAGCGTAGAAGTGAGTGATTTACCAATTTCACTAATGAGTTGTATATCTTCAAAAGCTCTTTGAATTTTTTCTTTCTGAGATTCAATCTCCTCTTTCTGCTCTAAAACCTTGGAAGTTCTTTTCTTAATCAGTCGGTCTTGATCTCTGTAAATCAGTGCATTATCGAGTGCAACCACCGTATAGGTCGCCAGGTTTTTAATCAAATCTACTTTGTTTTCGGTAAAATAGTTAGGCTCTTCATGTTGCACGCTGAGCACACCAATCTGCTTATCTTTTGTGGTCAAAGGCAAATAAACGATTCCCTGCGACTGCTCGCCCGTGGCAGAACTGAATTGACTATATTTTTCCGTTTCAGCGTCTAAATGATTGATGATAATTGCTTGCTGATTCTTAAAACACCAAACTCCAATTTTATCATTTTCCTCTGTGCTTTGCCTGAAAGATGTTGCCTTCCTCTGCCCTAGCAAACCTCCTTTGTATTTAATTTCTTGATTCTGTTCATCATAAATTCCAATCCAGAAAGTGGAAACCTTCATTAGTTTTTGGAGGTTTTGCTGCACTAAATCAATGATATTATTAACTTTCAGTTCTGCAGTAATACTCTGGCCGAGCTTACTCAAAGTTTGAATATCTTCATAGGCATGAGATACTTTCTCTTTTTCGTTTTGCAAGTCTGCAGTATAAACCTGTATTTTATCTACTACTTCCCTAAAATCTTCGGAGAGTCTGCCAATTTCATCCTTTCGGTGCGAATAATCGGAAATGGGTAACTCTTGAAAATTGGAAGAAACCACTTTATGAATATCATTGGAAATACCTTCTAATGGCACACGAAGACTTTTGGTTGTGAAATGGCTCAATAAAAAGTTGAGAATAATAAACATCACAAAGATGGCAATGATGGCAATTTCAATATTTTTTCGTAACCCTGAAGCTCTACTATTGGCTCGGTATTGAATCTGTTTAAGGTCAAATTCAATACTTTTTGAGAGTTTATCTAACTCGCTTTTCAAGCCTTGTCCTTTCTTGATTCCAATCAATTTATCTTTTTCTACATACTCTAAGAAGAGTCTCTGATAATTATTGGTGGCATCTAAAACAGAAGCCCTACCAACTTCATTCATTACATTCTTCTTGGCATAATCTTCTAATTCAAGTACATTCTCCAACAGCATATTTACATATACATCGTCCTTTCTTAGTAGGTAATCCTTCTCTCTTCTTCTCACCGAAAGGATTTTTGCCAAATCTATTTTGTAACCAGAATTGGTCACTCTGCCAATTGCTCGCCTCATGTCTCCTTCCAACCCACAATTTTTGAATCCTCTTTGAAGAATTAGACCAACTAAACTATCAAACACAGTTTCAAATTTTTCAAGCTTCAGGGTCACATTCTCTACTTCTTTATCAATTTCAATCACTTTGAGTTCATCTCTGTATTTAAACAGTTCTAAATCGTGAGAAACTTCTTTCAAAAGGTTTTTATGCCTTTCCAATAATTCACTTTTTCCTGTTTCATAAAAATCTAGATTAATAGATTCTTCCAAAAAGAAGTCTTTCTCTACATTTCCCGCCTGTTCCATTTTCAGCGAAATCTGATTGAGTTGCTCGGAAACATCTCTAAGTTCTGAATCTTTATTATCGAACCAGAAAAAAGCCAGCGTAAGTAAAAGAATAATTAATGTGGTAATTGAAAATGAGAATCTCAATTTACCACCAATGCTATTAAATGTAGATGGTTTGTTTTGCATATAATTATTTTCTCCTGTTTTAAATAAGACATAGAAAGAATATCTTTTTGGCAAAAGTACCTTCTGAATATTTATGGTAAATTTTCTGTGAATGAACCTTAGGTCAACACTCCAAAATAGATATTAAGGAGATGTTTTCCATTATTTCAGACGAGTGTATTCAACCTTCTGATTTTCCCAATCTCGGAAGAGGCTCATAATTATCAATCATCAACATTAAACATCTTGGATTCAAGTCACAAATGCAACTTTTTGGTTAAATAATTCATTTGGTTCTTCGAAGTCTAATCTTTTTCTTGGTCTGCGGTTCAGTTTATCCTGTATTTCTGCAATCTGTTCATCTGTGAAATCGTCAAGGTCAGTCTTTTTGGGTACATATTGCCTGAGTAGTCCATTGTAATTCTCATTGCTTCCTCTCTGCCAGCCACAATAAGGGTCGGCAAAGAAATAGTCAGTCCCTAATGATTCTGCAATATATTCATGGTTTGCAAATTCCTTTCCGTTGTCTGAAGTAATGGTATTGACAAAGTCCTTGTAGGGCATTAATGCTGCCATTATCGCCTTGCTAACTTCCTCGGAAGACTTGCTCTTGATTTTCCTTACCAGAGCATAGCCTACCTGTCTCTCATTTATGGTTACCAGCGCTCCCTTATGGTTCTTTCCTATTACTAAATACCTCCCAGTCCCTGTCCCGATAGCGCTTGCCTTTGGTTCTCAGGTGCATGTACAATGTCCCACCTGACTTCTTTTCCGCCCATACATGCTGGTATATTCGTTCGATACTGACATAGGACTTTCCTTGCTTGTCGAGTGTGCCAACTACCTGCTCGGGACTGTATTCCTGCCTTATGAGTGATTCTACATTCCTACAGACCTCATCTGTAAAGCGAGTATTCTTGGACTTACCCTTCTGGCGTTGTTCGTATTTGCGATGGGCAAGGTCAGCATTATACTTGCTACTGCGACCATCTGAATTGCGTTTCAGTTCTCGGCTTAGGACACTCTTGCTCTTGCCGATGGTCGCACATATCTTTTTTCTAGAAAAGCCCTGCTCCAACATGGCTTGTATAGTGTATCTTTGTTCTGCGGTTAAATGACTCATATCTTGCTACTTTTGGACGAGGACACAAGATAGGGGATTTTATCCATTCGAGAGAGGGCGCTCTGGCGCTTTCTCTTGAAAAAATATATCCTACTTAGACCTCATCAGAAAAGTTGGGCGCATCTCAAAATGTCGCACACTAAAAAAAAACATACGCTGGCAGAGGTTGAAAACCCTGCCAGACGTTGGGTTTATTAGAAATCTGGCATTCATAATGCTCCATTATTTCATTTAAAAAGTGC
>JBLIFI010000215.1:0-7956 GCA_047633715.1 Flammeovirgaceae bacterium | reverse complement strand
ATTAGAGCTATTACTAACTCATGTTACGCAAAGGCTCAGTTTTACCTCGAATTCGCACATTGGCAGGTTCAAAAGAACACAGCCAAGTGCTTTTCTGCGTAACATGAGTTACTAAAATGTTAATCCTTGCTTTTTTTGTTTGAATGCTTTACAAAAAAAACGTTTTTAAATAGTATTTTTAGGTTACTATAAAGAACATTCATCTGAAGATGGATGCAATTGAATGATAGATTTACTTTTTTAATGAAAATTTGGAGCCCTGATTCAATTGCCACTAGCTTGAAGGTTGGAGAACGAGTTACATATTTCAGAGTCTTAAAGTAGAACTAAGACTTGGCAATTAAATACTTCATCGTAAACTGCACTGCACTATTGAGATAATTGCAAAAAAATTAAGCTGAAATTGGCCAAAAATGTTCGTTTTAATTCGTGAACTGTTCATTTACGAACGGTTTGAAAGTCATAAAAATGTATATACAATAGTGTTAAGCTATTGATAGTCAGTAGTATAAATATATTCGGCATGCGAATTGAAATTAGAATTTATGTCAAATTAATTTTATCTACTTCTTTTATCACAAAAACTTACTAACATGAAAGCCAAACAAATCCTCGGTTCAACAATCGCTATTCTTGCCTTATTCTTTTTTGGTTTCGCACAAGTAAACGGAGCGAGCATCAACCAAAACGGTAAAGATGCAGAAACGAAAGACACACCAAAAAAATTCGCAGGAAACATTAAAGCAGACTTAAAGGCTGCAAATGGAATTATAGTGGAGTTCAAACATGCGACTGAATCCACCAAGTTGGTTGTGAAAGATTTGAGTGGAAGAAAAGTGTTTACATATAAATTTGGAGAGGAGCCAAACACAGTTCAGTCAATTGATTTGAGCAGTTTGAAAGTAGGAATGTACAATATCACACTTACTTCTGGCAATAATGTCGCCACAGGAGTTTACACAGTTATAAACGAATAGAAGAAATAATCCAGTTTTTCCAATCACTAGAAAACGCCTTTCTGATTTATTTCAGAAAGGCGTTTTTCAGTTGTAAGCTAGAGCGGAAGTATTGAACATGTAATGCTAGACACGAAAAACATCCATCTGAAGATGGATGCAATTGAATGGTAGATTTGCCATTTTAATGAAAGTTGAAATCCTAAATCAATTGCCACTAGCTTTAGCTAGTGGAGAACAGACTTCATAGTTTCAGAGTCTTAAAGCGGGACTAGGCAAAAGTACTTCGACTTTAAATGATAAGTTCAAATCCCTTTTGCCATTTCCTCCGTTTCTCGCTAAATTTGCCATTTCGTTGCCAAACACATTAGCAAATCAAGAAAATCAGAACAGTTTGTCTTGATTCTCGATACTCGATACTTTCAGAAAAATGGAACAAGCCCAGCAATCTCTCAAAACCTATTTTGGTTACGATACTTTTCGCCCAATGCAGGCAGAAATTATTGAAAATATTTTGGGTGGAAATGACACACTCGTACTCATGCCCACAGGCGGAGGGAAATCCATCTGTTTCCAAATTCCTGCACTAGTTTCCGAAGGCACTTGCATTGTGGTTTCCCCGCTAATTGCGCTGATGCAAGACCAAGTGGTCGGCTTGAAAGAGAATGGAGTTGCGGCTGCTTTCATCAATAGTTCATTGAACGGGAAAGAACAGATGGAAGTCGAGAATAAAGTGATTGATGGAGAAATCAAACTACTTTACGTTTCGCCAGAAAAGTTGCTGAGTCAAGGTTTTTTCAGCTTCATGCAACGCACGAAAATAAGTCTATTCGCTATTGATGAAGCACATTGTATTTCCAGTTGGGGACATGATTTCCGACCAGAATACACCAAACTCCAACTCCTGAAACAGAATTTCCCGAATACGCCAGTTGTTGCACTAACCGCCACGGCAGATAAAACGACTCGGAAAGATATTGTAAGTCAATTGGGTTTGGGAAATCCAACCGAATTCATTTCTTCTTTTGACCGACCCAATTTGAGCTTGTCGGTAAAGCCTGGGCAAAAGAAAATCCAACAGATTTTGGCTTTCGTTCAGAAACGCCCCAATCAATCAGGAATTGTGTATTGTTTGAGTCGCAAACAGACTGAACAAGTGAGCGATAAACTGAATGAAGCTGGCATCAGTTCAGGTTTTTACCATGCAGGAATGAATGCGCAAGACCGTGCGAGAGTGCAGGAATGGTTTATTAAAGACAAAGTACCGATTATTTGCGCCACGGTGGCTTTCGGAATGGGAATTGACAAGTCGAATGTGCGTTGGGTTATCCACCACAATCTCCCCAAAAATATTGAAGGGTATTACCAAGAAATTGGGCGAGCAGGCAGAGACGGCTTACCAAGTGACACGTTGCTTTTCTACAGCTATCGGGATGTGATGATGTTGCACGATTTTGCTTCGCAGAGTGGTCAGCCAGATTTACAGATTGCCAAGTTGGAGCGAATGCAACAGTTTGCCGAAGCCACGATTTGCCGAAGAAGGATTTTGCTTAGTTATTTTGGAGATGAAGTTGACAAAGATTGTGGGAACTGCGATGTCTGTAAAAATCCACCTTCGAGATTTGACGGAACTTTGCTCGCCCAGAAAGCACTTTCTGCCATTTCCAGATTGAAGCAAAAAGTCAGTCTTACTTTGCTGATTGACATTCTGCGTGGTTCTCGGAAAAAGGAAGTAATTGACAAAGGCTATGACCAAATCAAAACTTACGGAGCGGGAGCCGACATCAGCTATTTCGATTGGCAAATGTTGCTTTACCAAATGCTGAACATGGGCTTGATGGATATTGCCTACGATGAAGGACATTCACTCAAACTCAACAACACGAGCAACGCCATACTTTTTGAAGGAAAAAAAGTCCAGCTTACTCGTGAAACTGAAGCGGAACGAGCGGAAAAAATTACCACGGAGAAACCAAAATCAGACAAGGAAGTGTTGCAAGAAGACCTTTTCGCAATCCTCAAAAACCTACGGAAAGAGATTGCCGACAGTCAAGGAATTGCTCCTTATTTGGTTTTCAACGATGCGAGTATTCAGGCAATGTCTGAGGAATTGCCAGTTACGGAAGCGGCTATGCACAAGATTTCTGGTGTGGGAGAGAAGAAATTCAAGACTTATGGCAAGATTTTCTTGAAGGAAATTCTACTTTTTGTCCGAAAAATGGCAAAGGAGGGAATGAAAATTAAGGGAAGTACTTATTTACTTACCTTAGAATTGTATGAGGAAGGCTTGTCAGTTTATGAAATTGCTAGCCAGCGGGAAATGAATATCAAAACGGTAGAATCTCATATTGCCTATTTGTATGAGCACGGATTCAACATAGATGTTTACCAATTCATCACGCCAGAAGAAATTGATGTCATTGGCAAAGCAATTGAAGAATTGGATAAGCCTGAAGGATTAAAACCAATCTTCGACCATCTGAATCAGGAAATTAGCTATGATAAAATAAAAATGGCTTTGGCTTATTGGAAGAAGAAGAGTTGATGAGCTGATTTGTTAATTAGTTGATGTGAGGATTTGGAAATGAAAAATAAAAAAAATGACTGCGCAGATTTCAGATATTGTCACGTATAAAGCTAAAAAATATAGTTTGATAGGTTTTACCAATCAATTATCGTTTCATCCTTCTGACTTTGAAATTATAATAGGTCAGGTTGCCTCTTGTTGTTGGAAAGGTTTTTTGCAGAATTTTTTAATCTCTGACAAAAAATTAGTTCTTGATAGAATTGATATAGAGATACAGGAGAATACTTTAAAACCTAGAATATATGGTAAAAGACATAAATTGAGGCTTAGATTTCCTTACATGTTTTTCAATATGTACCCTTTTATATTTCGAATTCCTCAGATATTTAATACAACTTATTCAAACATTGGATATCATTTTAAATACACAGGCTCTATTTTAATTGGTTCTGATTTCATGCAAGAGTTTTATGTTCATATGGGATTTGCACCAGCATGGAAGTATGAGATTGTGCATGAACTTACTTTTGTGAATGGTGTTCTTGCGAACAGTATTGACTTGAGTGAAAAAATGAAAGAGGCTCGTGAGATTATTGAGAAGCATGAAGGTAAACGTATTGCTTATCGGGAAGACTCAAACTATACATCTTGGATTGAGGAAACATTTAACCAAAAATATGGGCAGGAAATGATGTGACAAATTTTTGATGAGAACTTGAATGAAATAGTTAAAAAATATGGTTCTTTATGAACTACTTGAAACTTTTCTAAGACAGTAATACCGCACCTCGACTCTCTGATGGGACTTGCCTTCAAGTCGAGACGTAAAAGAGACAATATAAAATGAAGTGATTATGGAATATTTATTGGCAAAGCCTCCTTCCGAACAGCTCGCTTTTGTGACTCAATTGTTGGAAAGATTGAGCTTAGAAGTTGAACACATAGAGAGCGATAACTTGACTGATGAACAGATTAACGAAATTAAGAAAGCTGAAGCTCAAATTAGAGAAGGGAAGTTTTTGACTGAAAACGAGATGAACGAAAGATTTAAGGAATGGGGTGCGAAATAGAATGAAATTTCCATTGCAACTCTATAAAAATCAAACCCTTACTCTACCTCTTTCACGCCATCCAAAGGCAAGGAAATAGTAAAACTAGTTCCCTCTCCAATTTCACTTTCTACTTGAATTTCCCCATTGTGTTTTTTGATGATGCCATGAACAATAGATAAGCCAAGTCCAGTGCCTTTTCCTACCTCTTTGGTAGTAAAGAAAGGCTCGAATATTTGGCTTTTGACAGCAGGTTCTATGCCCATTCCTGAATCTTTAATTCGGATAAAGTAATGGTTCGAGTCAGTCCACATATTTATACTTATGGTGAGCCTCCAATGGCTTGGCAAGCGTTGGCAAGCAAGTTCATGAATACTTGGTTTAGTTGGCTGATGTAGCAGAAGATAGATGGAAGGTCAGATTCATAGTCCTTTACAACCTCAATTCGATTCTCAAACATTGAATTGAGTATATTGAGAGTCGCCTCCATATTGTCAACCAAGTTTGCTTTCTCATATTGGTCTTTATCTGCCCTAGAAAATAAGGAGAGGCTTTGTACTATTTTTTTAGTTCGCTCAGCCCCAGTAAAAATATCAGAGATGAGTGAACCCATATCTTCCTCCATATCCTCAAACTGAATGTCTTGCTTTAGTCGCTCTATCGCAGCTAATCTCTGTTTAATATCTTCTATCGATTTATCTGATTGAATATGGTTATATTCATCAATGACTTTCTTCAAATCTTCAAAGATTATTTTCAAGGCATCGGCACCTGCATAAACAAAGTTGATTGGATTATTGATTTCATGTGCCACTCCCGCAGTCAATTGCCCAAGCGAAGACATTTTTTCGGATTGGATAAGTTGAGATTCCGCCTTTTTTAGTTCTGATAATGCTTTCTCTGCAACCGTTCTGCTTTCCAGTTCTTTCGCCAAAGCCCCTTCAAGCTGTTTGGTTTTTTGCTTTACTGCTTGGTCTAGCAAGTCATTTTCTCTCTTTAGCCTTCCTGTATTCCATTTTATCAATAACCAAACTGATAGCAAGGCCAGAATAATATAAGTCAGATAAGCATACCAGCTTCGATACCAAGGTGGCAATACTTGGAATTTATACTGAGAGACTGTGCTTTCATTTCCATAAATATTTTTTGCCTTTACCATCAAGGTATATTCGCCTTCCGATAAATTAGTGAACTCTTTCACAGGACTGTCATTCCATTCAGACCAATTTTCAAATTGTTCCAAACCAAGTAATTGGATTGAAAAACTGTTTCTGCTTGCACCTTCATAAGAAGGATAGGCAAATTCGAAACGGAAAGAATTCTGGTTGAAAGGCACGTTTAAACTTTCTGGAATACCATGTCCTACATAGACCAAGGAATCTTGGTTGATATAGATTTTCGATAGAATCGGAGAGTAATCAGATTCATATTGTTTCTGCTTTTTCTGATTGAATTTGAAAAGCCCTTCGGAGCCTCCAATCCAGACATCTCCATTTTTTTCAGGGGAAATAAAATTAACGGAAGTCTCAGGAAGCCTCTCAAAAGGAGTTTTATGTGCTATCCAACCATTGTCTTTTTGTTGCCAATAAGCGATTTCGCCAAAATACTCCGAAGAGCGAGTCCATAGTGTATTTTGCTCTCCTTCTACCAATAATGTAGTAGGTAACAAATTGAGAGGAGATAGAAGTGGCGTGATTTCAAATCGGTTACTTTCTGTATTGAAAGTATAAATTCCTTCGGGCGTTGTGAAAAGTACACTATTATTGACTTGCGTAACGAGTACATCTTTCAGGCTAGGCAAGCCATGAGCGGTGTCATATACTGTAATGGCTGGTTTTACAGAGAATGGATTGTCTATCTTTACAACCCCTTTATACGGCAAACTTGCCCATAATTGTCCATTTTCGTCTTCGACTATTCTTCTAACTTGCTCTTTGAATTCTTTGATTTCCCCCAAGTCTTTCCATTTTCCATCATTGTATTCCACAGCAGCTATGCCATTTTTCAGGGCTAAATAAACTCTTCCCGCTTTCTTTTCAGATGGACATAGATGAAAGACAGAAAACGATTTACGGATAAGAGTCGGTTTATTGTCAATGATTTGATTCAAACCTCTATTTTCGGCACTTAATAGGATTTTTTTTCCATCATTCCCTTCAAAGGAAAGCAAATCCCACACTGCATCGGTTGTTCCTTCGACATGTTTTGCTCCAGAATCATCTAGCCAAAATATTCCTTGGGCTGTGGCGACATACATTTTTCCGTCATGCCTTTCAATCTGATAGGTAGTTCCAAGCAAACCACTCGCTTCATTCCAATATTCCCAAGGCACAGAAGTCTCCACCAATGCAATTCCATTGTTGAGTCCTAACCACAAGTTCCCATCTCTATCTGCAAAGGTAGATTTGATATTTTGGTTGCTTAGCCCCGTTTCATGATTCAATGTTCGGATTATTTTCCCCGTTTTGTCAATAATAAATACACCTCCCTTCCGAGTGCCTATTGCAAACTCTTTATCATTGATTTGGCAACCACTATACATGCCATTTCTGCGTACAATATCACTTACCTCACTTTCAAATTGATATACTGTGTCAGGAGTGTACATCAATAATCCTCTTTGTGCTGTGCCAAGTAGCAATGAGTCTTGGGAAAAAGGTAGCATAAAGAAAATAACAAGGTTCTTTAATTTCTCTCCTTGAGGTGCCATCACTAGCGAATCGCCTTGCACCATTTGAAGCTCTATCTTGGCTTCATTGTGGTATAGTTGCCCATTTACGGCATTGAGTAAAGAGGCATCTTTAATGCTCCAGCAGGTCATTTTTTTGTTTGCCCATCTGAATAATTTACCTCGGGTAAAGAAGAAAATATCATTCTTGATGGAAAACATTCGCCAGATATCTTTAAAGTTTTTGTGTTCCTCAGGCACTTCATCCATTAGGGAATAATAAACAAGTGCGCTTGTGCTATCAGGTTTTAGCATGCCGAGTTCTCCTATTGAGCCAACAAATATTCTTCCATCTTCCGTAGAGGCGACTTGTCTTACTGGTAAGTCATTCATGACTTTAATGAGACTCCATGTTGAGCCATTGAATTCTAACACTCCATTATTGTTGGCAAAATAAAGCCTGCCATCGGGTGTTTGTGTGATGCCCCAGTTCTGAGTGCCTCCTTTATAAGACTGCGGTAAGAAATTTTGTGTAAAGAGCCTACCTTCTACCTGTTCAAAAACCTATTGATGGAATGAATAAGAAAAGGAGAGATATTTTAAGGAAATGAGTATAGAAAGAGCTAGGCATTTAAAAAGGCGGAATGTTGGTTGCATTACTAATATACAAAAGAATAAGCCATTTTAATGAACTATCTACGGAAAAGCGTCTTAAATAATTGGATATTTATAGCTGACAATCTCCAGTGATAACAA
>JBLIFI010000214.1:0-7982 GCA_047633715.1 Flammeovirgaceae bacterium | reverse complement strand
CCAATTCTATGGTGTGGCAAATAGCTAGATTCTATACGAAGTTTTTCGGTATTGGGAAGTTCTTTGGGGAAAAGTAGACTTTGAACTTCCTGAGCAATGTTCAGTTGGATTTTATAACTCTGCTGTTCTACTTCTTTTCTTGCTAATTTCTTATTCTCGATTGCCACCAAAATGATGTTTCCCAACGCCTCTACAAACTCCAATTCTAAATCCTCAACCTCAGTTCGTTCTGCAAAACCCAGAAACACATAAGCCAAAGATTTATTCTTGTGTACGATTGGTACTACTTTATCGAACTCCGAAAAGTTTTCAGATGCTGGAATATCGGAAATCTCCTTGATTTTCAGAACCTCTTCGGAAAGCTTAATCTCATTTTCAGCGTGGTTACAGCCATAAGCGACTTCGCATTCCCAATAATCTCCGAGCACATATAAAGCCATTTTGGAGCGCCTTTGGCTCGAACTCATAATGAACTTGAAAATTCTGTACAAATTATCTTCCGAAGTATTCGAGTTAATTGCCCGAATAGTTTCCAGCAAGTCTTTCAGTTCCAATTCTCGAAGCTGAAGCAGATTTTCGGTAGATAAAGGCATGAATGAAATTGGATTAGGTAGTTGGGACGTTGCAAGTCGTAAATAAAAATATTCAGTAAACAAAGCTACAAAGAACTCAGCAGATTTTTTATGTAAGCTAGGCGAGCGTATTCTATGAAATGACAAGACTCCTCACAGAATGTAAAGTCTGTAAGGAGTCTTGTGAAGAGGTTGCTTTTTTAAAAATCAATCCCTAACTTCTTCAACGTAGTTTTTGCCGTATTTTTCAACGTTTCCTTCACATCGGTCTTTATTTTCTTCATTGTTCCTTCTTCTGGGCGGGCTTTGAAAATAGTATCGTGGTAAGGAACTGCCTCAGCCCACTCATTTGTGTAGAAATAAGTGAAGAAAGATTTTCGAGTTTTCCCTTCTGGCAAAGAAACTTTTCCGTAGCCATGGTAAGAAATTTCGTTGGTCTCGAAAATTACACATCTATTGAATACAGGAGCAACTTTTTTATCGCAATTAGTCATATTCGCATTCCAAAGTTCCAAATAGCCACCGTATTCTTCTTTCCAATCGGGCTCCAAATAAATGAGCAAGTTTAGCCTGCGATGTACATTTTTCTTGTGGTGGAAATTGAAATCAATGTGAATATCTAAGAAACTACCATCAGAACCTTGGTGCAAACCTGCTCCCATTGAGTCATCGGTAATGAAAACATCTTTAATACCAGTCACTTGGGTAATCCAATTATATAGTTTCTCGCTGAAAATATCTTGTTTCAGCTTTCGGAAAGTTTCATGGAACTGATTGAAGTCAGAACCTTCTGCTTTGCTTTCGTTCAGGCTTCTCCAATGTGTTTTTAATTCATCTACAGTTGGGAAATTCTTGTTTAGAGAATCTGCGCCTTCTGGAGTTAAAAAATTATCGACCACCAAATGACGATAGGGCAAAGCATTCTCGAACTCGTCTCTGCGAGCATCTATGGCAGTTTGGGTAAAAAGTGCGGGATTTAGCATGTTTTAGTATTGAGATTTGTAAGTAGTCTATCTTAAATATTTTTCTGTTTTAAAATCTTAATAGTCTCATTTATAGAAAGATACAAAAGTAATAAATAGCACAATGTACTTAGTTTGGGTGTTACAATATTTTAATTAGAACCTCTTGGTTTAGGAGGATTGGGGAATAGTATTTTGGAAAGTTCAAAGAAAGCTTCTGAAAAATCAATCTTCTTTTTTTTAGCATACATTTCTACTTGATAACTCCAACCTAACGATCCCTTTTTTATCTTATATTCATTTTCTAACAGGTTGCTTAAAGTAGATGAGAAAGAAGTGTGATTCTTCTTATTCTCATAAATTTGTTGCCCAAATTCAACTCCATGTATAAATGCAATAATTGTAGCTTCATCAGCTTTGCCAAATAGATACATGTTTGGCCTATAAATGAAATAGGGAAAGAATTCTTTTTCTCTGTCAGTCATCCTTTATCTAGAATTGTTCTAAGCAAAAATACATCTTAATTTCCCCTTCACGAAAAACCATTAAATAATTTTTAAATTCCTAACTTTTGAAGTTCTTATTCGGTTGGAGTTGGAGTGGCGTTCCGTATGCTATACTCGAACGAAATTGAAAAAAGAAATTTGCTAACGCAAATTGCATATTTTACGACAACAGGATGTTGTCGACTACGAAAAGAGTCTATAATTGGTTAATCTCGCATTTTTAATCAGCACATCGCCAAATTACCACATCATCGAATCAAAATTCGCTAATTCACGAACTCTATAACTCGCCAATTCCATTATGAAAGCAATCATCATTTCCGAATACGGTTCAGCCGAAGTATTGAAACTTGAAGAAAGACCTACTCCAACCATAAAAGAAGGAGAAGTTTTGATTCGGGTAAAAGCTTGTGGAGTGAATAGACCCGATATTTTTCAGCGAGAAGGCAAATATCCTGCTCCTGAAGGTGCGCCACAAGACATTCTAGGTTTAGAAGTTGCTGGAATTGTTGAGAATGTTACTGATTTGGAGACAAAATGGAAAGTAGGCGATAAAGTGTGTGCGCTTTTGGCTGGAGGTGGTTATGCGGAGCTGGTTTCTGCCCCGAGTGTTCAATGTTTGCCAATTCCTGCTGGATTAAGCTTTACCCAAGCTTCTGCGATTCCAGAATCTTTTTTCACAGTTTGGAGCAATGTGTGCGACCGTGGCAGTTTCAAAAAAGGAGAATCTGTGTTGGTTCATGGTGGCACTTCGGGAATTGGGGTGGCAACTATTCAATTGGTAAAAACAATGGGAGGAATCGTTTTTGCCACGGCTGGAACGGATGAAAAGTGTACTTTTGCCGAGAAATTAGGTGCAACAAAATGTGTCAACTACAAAAAAGAAGACTTCAAAGAGGTAATCAAATCGGAGTTTGGCGGAGTAGATATTGTGTTAGATATGGTTGGCGGAGATTACACCCAAAAGAATATTGACCTGCTCAAAACCGAAGGCAGATTGGTAATTATCAATGCCATGAAAAGTGCAACGAGCGAAATCAACATGAAGAAAATCATGGTAAAACGCCTGCAAATTACGGGTTCAACCTTGCGAGCCAGAAGCCCCGAATTCAAACATGAAATTGCCAAGAATTTAGAGAAACATATTTGGGGATTCTTAGCATCAGGGGAAATCAAACCAATCATTCATCAAACCTTTCCACTAAATCAAGCTTCGGAAGCGCATAAATTGATGGAAAGTAGTGAGCACATTGGGAAGATTGTGTTGGAGCTTAGTTGATTGAGGAGTAAAGTTCCGAACCTAATTTAAAGCTACACTTTTAGGCAAATTTGTTGGTTGGGTTTTGCAAAATCCCAGTTGATGAGAATAAGAAAGCCTAAGCCTTCTTATTCAAGTTCTCCTACTCTACTTCAAGCTTGGAAACTCACATCAAAAAAATTACTTTTTCCGCACTTTCAACTCTACATAAGTTCCTTTATTCAAGCTATTGGGAATGCCATCGAATTCACCTTTGGCAATTTCCATCAAGAGAGGTAATTGCGCACCTGGGTAAAGCACAAGATCCCAACCTTGGTCAATCAGAATGCTGAATACTGCCATTTCTTCTAGCAAATACTCCACAGAAAGCCGAATTGCTTCTCCTTCGGAGACTTTGAAATCTACCTTATCCTGTTTTTGGGAAACAAAAAGCTTGGCGGTTTCATCTATAGATTTTTTTACACCTAAGTTGGAGTTGTAAATTTTGTCTAATACAATTTTGTGCTTTTCAAAATCGGCACTTTCATAAAATGGCTTCCATCTGGCTACATGGAATTTATCAGTTTTATATTTTGGCAAATATTGGTTGAGTTTTGTCTCAAATAAATCGCCTTTTTGCATAGCGGTTTCAATTGCCAAATCTGCATCATTTCCATTGGAAATTTGCTCATTGAGTCTTTGTAAATAATCTCCAACCAGAATGAGGGAAGAATCAAAATTCTTGTCCATCCAACTCAGCATTGTTCCCAAAGAAGAACGCCAGAAAACAGGATTGCTCATGCTCACTCCCAACACACATTTACGCTTTTTCGAAAGCTCAAAATTGGCATCGGAAGGAGTAATGTTCTCAATTCTCACTCTGTATTTATCGGAAGTATCGAGTTGCATTGTCATGTTTGATGAGCTCATATATGTTGCAGTTTAGTTGTTAGTCGCCTTTGATAATACAACAAACAAACCAAAACCGCAAATTCTGACAATATAGTCTGATTTATTAACAAAGGTAGTGGAATTCCCCAAATCAAAGAAACCCGCACAATTGCTTGCACGGGTTTCTTTATTTCTATTTTCAGAAATCAAATAGTCATAATATCTTTCTCTTTCTTCTCAAGTAAGCTATCAATGCTCTTTGAATACTTATTTGTCAGTTCCTGAACCTTGTCTTCCGCTACTTTGATTGCATCTTCTGAAGCGCCATCTTTTTGGAGCTTTTTCAACTCATCATTAGTTTCTTTTCTCGCATTTCTAAGGCTAATTCTTCCATTCTCACCTTCCGACTTTACCATTTTCACCAAATCCCTTCTTCTTTCCTCAGTCAATGCTGGCACATTCAACCGAATAGTTTCCCCATCATTTTGTGGATTCAAACCTAAATCGCTATTGATGATTGCTCTTTCCACATCTTGCAAAACGCTCTTTTCCCAAGGCTTTACCAAAATAGTTCTTGCATCGCCTGTGCTAACAGAGGCAATTTGAGCAAGTGGCGTGGGCGTTCCGTAATACTCAACCATTACTCCATCGAGCATAGCTGGCATTGCCTTGCCCGCTCTGATTTTTGAGAGTGCGGTTATCGTGTGCTCTACCGCACTTTTCATTGATTCGTCAGACTCTTGTAAGTAAAAATTAATCTCTTCTTCCATCTATTTAGTAGTTTATTTCAGTTTCCAAACAAATTGGAAGCTGAAGGTTTTTATACTTTTTTGAGTGCGTTGCACTTGTTGTTTTCTCCTTTAAAAAGGATTTCAAAATATAAACGTATAAATCATCAAACAGTTATTAAAGTCCCAACTGGCTCACCATTTAGGATTTTGCAAAGATTGCCTTCCTTATTCATATCAAAAACAATAATTGGCAAATCATTCTCTTTACAAAGTGTAAAAGCGGTCATATCCATCACATTCAATCCTTTCTGATACACTTCAGAAAAGCTGATATTGGAGAATTTAGTTGCTTCTGGGTCTTTTTCAGGATCGGCAGAATAAACTCCATCTACTCGAGTTCCTTTCAAAACCACATCAGCCTTAATTTCCATTGCTCTCAAACTGGCAGCAGAATCTGTGGTAAAGAATGGATTTCCAGTTCCTGCACCAAAAATAACTACTCTATTTTTTTCCAAGTGTCGAGTTGCTTTCCTTTTGATGTAAGCCTCACAAACCTGCTCTACTTTCAACCCAGACATAAGGCGTGTGTAAAGTCCGTGTTTTTCCAAAATACTTTGGAGTGCCATTCCGTTGATGAGCGTTGCCATCATTCCCATGTAATCGCCTTGAACTCGGTCAATTCCATTTTTTTCTGCCTGAATACCACGGTAAATATTTCCACCGCCAATCACAATTGCCATCTCGACTCCCATTGCCATCGCCTTCTTAATCTCTTGGGCATATTGCTCCAAACGCTCTGTGTCAATGCCAAATTGCTGATTTCCCATCAATGCTTCCCCACTCAACTTCAGAAGAACTCTTTTGTATTTCATACTTGAATTACCCAAAATAGGGCGTTTGATGTTTGCAGTAAACGAAATTATTTAAAATTTCACAAATATATGGCTTTTTGTTCAATTGGCTACATGTAAATTGAGAATGGAAAAGATGGGTTTAATCTTTTCTCGATGGCAAGAATCAGAAGCTGTTTTCTATGAAAAAAATTGGTTGGAGTTCTTAAAAGAAACATTCTCATGTCTTGTTTTTTGGCAACACATTCCAAAAAAGAAGCAAAACTAAAATTGGGTAGGAGATTACATAAACCAATAAGTTCATTTCCTTGTAAGTCAAGCCTAAGCCATTATTTTTCAGCAAGCGAATATTATCGAAATATAACTTTCTGGCAGATTTGGCAAATTGATTTCCTTCATCACTCTGACTGTGTTTGCAACCCAGATTATGGCAATATCGAGTGCATTGTTCTGGATTGAATGAGTTCTGAGGTTTTGGAGCTAACCAATTCACAACAAATAGGAAACTTACCAAGCAGATAAGCATAAGAAAAATACTTTTTGTTTTTCGCATGATTTCAACTAAACTGTTTTTTTTGCAAAACTAATCTGACAAAAAAAAATCTCAACTTCGTATATTGGGGGCATAAAAAAGGTAAAATAACTATGAGAATTTTAAGTGTATTGATGTTATTGATGAGTTTCCAACTCTCAGCACAAGTGAATTTTGAAACGTCAAAAAGCTGGCGAAAAGTGATTTCCAAAGCCAAAAAAAGTGGTAAAATGATTTTGGTAAGTGTAAACGAGCCAGCGTGTGAGCGATGTTTGGAAATGGATAGCGTTTTCAAAATCAAGGAAATGGCAGATTTCTACAATCCAAAATTCCACAATTTCAAGGCAGAAGACATTCAAGACAAAGGGCAAAAGTTCTTTGTGGAGACTTTCGATGTGACAGATTTTCCCTCTTATTTGATTTTCGATAAAGATGGAAAATTGGTTCACAAGCGAGCGGGTGGACAAGTTGTAGAGGGAATGTTGGATTTCGCAAAGGGCGCACTCGACCCGAAAGGTCAGTATGTGTATTTGACGGATAGTATGAATTTTGAGCAGAACAAGAACAATGTGGAGTTCAGAAGAAAAAGGCTTTTGGCAATCATCAACGCAACTCCAGCAAGAGGAGACAATGTAGAGGAAGTGAACAGCTATTTTGACCTCATTCCCAAAAAGAACTGGTCTGACAGTATTAGTTGGGCTATTTTTAGCTACGCTGTACATGGCGTAAAACCTGATATTGCCAAATACTTTCTTTCACATTTAGATGAATTTGCCGAAAAAAATCATGCTGGGCGGGTTTACCAAAATGCCGATTTGATTGTAACTTTCAGCAAGCTAGACATCCTTTTAGGAGATTTGACAAGAGACGAATACACCGAAGCCACCAAAGGAACTTTCTATGAATACAAAGCGATTGAATACCAGTTTGAAAAACTCCAAGAGGAAGGCAACTGGGAAGAATACAAGAAGCTGGCTACAAATGTAATGAGAAAGCCAATTTATCATCAAGATTGGGAACTCCTCAATTCATTGGCTTGGAATGTCTTTGAATCGGGGAAAACAGACAAAAGTAACTTGAACCTTGCAAGGCAGTTGGCTCAAATCTCCACTCAGAAAGAAGCCAATTCTTATAATATTGACACGCTTGCGCAAATTTTATACTTCATTGGCAGAAAAGAGCGAGCAATCGAACTGCAAGAATATGCTGTTTCGCTCGCAGAAGATTTCAGTATGCAAATGGAGCGAGAGGGTGTTTTGAAAAAAATGAAGAGTGGGACTTTGAAGTAAACCTGTGTAAAAAGAAATAGTGGTTCTCTGACAATTTTTGTGGTGTTTAGCGTGGACGCTTGAGGACTGCCCCATAAAAATTATCAGACAACCGAAATAGTTTCTAGGATGAGTAAATGATTTTCCCATTTACTCATCCTAGTTTTTTTTAAACTCCCCACCAATAACTCATTTTAAAAATAAATGCTCGATTCTTGATTTGGAGTGAATCGGGGAAATAGTTTTCGGTGTAAACCAAATACAAATCGGAAACAGGTTTATAGCGCCATTGCAAACGAGCATTCAGGTTGAAGTTTTCGCTCTGTCGGTTGTATTGTAAAAATGCAGTCAAGAATAAGGATTTGCTGAATGAAACATTCAATCTTGACCCAATCAGCAAAGGTTCAGAGCTGTTGTAAGGAGTGGGCATTT
>JBLIFI010000213.1:0-7988 GCA_047633715.1 Flammeovirgaceae bacterium | reverse complement strand
ATTCATAATACTCCACTATTTCATTTAAAAAGTGCGTTTTAATTTATTGCAACAAAATGAGATACGCCCTTACAATTCTATAACCACAAGTGAAAGAAAACCCTGCCCGAATAAATAGAAATTCTTATTTGTAAAACCAAAATGGGTGTACGTCTAAATGCAGATTTGTAATTACACTTCATCTTTTGCGATAGCATAACTATTTTCAATAAATGAAACTTGCACAGCATTCTTCTGGGAAGCCACCTTGAACGGTTTTGTTGAAATCGCTCTGGAAGAGCAAAGTACATAAAAGAAAGAAACCTGCATTCTGACATACACCCAACCAAAAACCGAATAATTATTCATTTCCTCACTAATCTCGAATAGTAAGGAAATTGACAATACACTTTTCGTAGAATCGCATAATTTTTGCTGGCTACTTTGCATCTTTAACGATTAACTACCAAATAATAATGAAAAATTTTCTCCTGACTTTCCTATTTATAGGAGGTTTTTGGACGCACTCTGCTTCCGCTCGCCCTCAAATCACGTTCTTTTCCCAACTCCAAGCTCACGAATTAGAAGCCTTTTTTACTGATACAGTAATGCTTCAACAACTCCAAAATCTAAATGCTTCAGTCATTATGGGTATGGTAGATTTCCACGAAGACCGAGCTAAAACCATTGAGTTGCTCAACTCTTACAATATTCCCGTAACTGCTTGGTTGCTTTTATCCAAAGAAGACGATTATTTTTTCCATGCAAACAATTCGGGTTTAGCAAAGGAAAGGTATGCTGATTTCAAGAAGTGGAATTTGGAAAAAAAACTAGGTATTCAGCGAATCGGAATTGGGATTGAGCCTGACTTAGAACATTTGAAAAAAATGGAAGATGGAAGCCCAAATGCATGGTTGGCAGCTCTCAGAAAGGTGAATCAAGAAGGTGTATATGGAGAGGTGCAATATCAGGCTTTAGTTTCCAAAATTCAATCTGACAGTTTTGAGGTGGAAAGTTATATCTACCCTTATTTATTGGAATCAGAAAGTGAGGGAATTAGAAAATTAGCAGGATTGATTCAGGTAAATACAGACAAGGAAATTCCCATGATTTTTTCTAGCCATACTTCCGAATCGAAAGAAAACCTGATTGAGAGTTATGCTAGAACTCACCAACTTCAATCAATAGGCATAGGAAGCACAGGTGGAGATTTTTCGGTGCATGGAATCAAAAAACCAAAATCACTCAATTGGAAAGAAACTTCGGAGGATTTACAAACTGCCTACAACTTTGCTAATGACATTTACCTGTTCTCTTTAGAAGGTTGCCAACGCCAAAATATGCTCGAAAAATTGCTTGATTTGGAATGGAAAAAAGAGAAATTGATTGCCAAAAGTATCTCCTTTTTGGCAAGTGCACCTTCTTCTGAGTTGGGCTTTATTCTCAATTTCCAACCTTTAGACCATCCTTTCATTTCTATAGGAGTTTGCCTACTGATTTTTGCCTTATTTTGGGTGGCAGTTTTGAGAGTGTTGAAAAGGTTTTTTGGATAGGAATAGGAGTTTTTTTTACAATCGAGATTACTATACTAGCTGGCTGTTAATAACAGTCGGTTAGGATAACCTTCTTTGGTAAGCCCACAAAAAAAGTCGAGATAAAAATCTCGACTAGAAAATGAAGCCTTATCATTTTCCTCTTAATTCCTTGCATGCTTAATAGAATAGAAAAACACCATTCCAAAGCCTAGAGTGAGCATAAAGTGAAAGGGAAATAAGCCGAAATCTTCTAAATAGTAGCCGAGGTAAATCGCTCCAGCAAAATAGATGGCAAGCAAACCTTCAAAAACGGTTAGCCAGTTGATTTTTGTGGAGAAGTATTTCGTTTTGTGAAAATCTCCTTTGGTGTCGGTAATGTTGAATTTTGGAGTTCTGACAAAAGGAGTTTTCTTGCCAATATAACCTTCAATTACCGCAATGGCATTGTGCAAACTCAATCCCATGGAAACAGAAAGAAACATAAAGAATTTGGGAATAAAAGCAATGGTAGCTTCCAAACCATCTGCATAATGTTTCCGAGAAGCATTCCAATAGAAAATAATAAGGGCAATCAAACTAATCACAAATAGTGAAGAGATTTGAAATACAATCTTCAACTCTGGGGAAATATGCTTGATGTATAGAACTGGAACACTCAGAATAGAGCAAACCATAATACACAGAAATAAAGTACTATTCAGTAAGTGGAAGGCAGCATGGAGTTTTGTACTGAATGGCAATTTTGCTTTCAATACATTTCCAAAATGTTTTCTTAATGTCTCAGCAGCACCTTTTGTCCAGCGGAATTGTTGCGATTTAAGCGCATTCATGGCAGCAGGTAATTCTGCTGGAGAAACAATATCTTCCAAATAATGAATCCGCCAACCTTTTAGTTGCGCTCTGTAGCTTAAATCTAAATCTTCAGTAATGGTATCGGAATGCCAACCTCCAGCATCTTCAATAGTGGATTTACGCCAAATTCCTGCTGTTCCGTTGAAGTTAAGGAAATGTCCGCCTTCGTTTCTGCCTGCTTGCTCAACAGAGAAGTGGGCATCTAAGCCGAAAGCTTGCAGTTGGGTCAGTAATGAGTAATCTTTATTGATGTGTCCCCAGCAAGTTTGAACTACGCCATTCTTTTGGTTGGAGAAATGTGGAATTGTCTTTTTCAAGAACTCCTTAATTGGCATGAAATCCGCATCGAAAATGGCAATGAATTCACCTTTTGCAATGCTCATTCCGTGCTGTAAAGCTCCAGCCTTATAACCTTTTCTGTTATCTCTTCTAACATGCTGAATATCAACTCCTTTTGCTTGCCATTCTTCCACTTTTTTGGCAACAATCTCCACGGTTTCATCTGTAGAATCATCCAAAACCTGAATTTCTAACTTATCGCTCGGATATTCAATCTCTGCCACTTTATCTATCAATCGCTCCACCACATACATTTCGTTGTAGAGCGGAAGTTGAATTGTTACAATAGGGAGTTCTTCGTCTGAGGGTAGGGCAGGTGTGTCAATAACATCTTGCGCTCGGTGTTTTCTGGCTTTCCGATAGAGTAAGACCAAGTTGAATTGGATAATACTGTAGAACAGAATGAATGTGAGGGCAAGACCGTAAGTGCCCAAAACTATTATTTCCCAAATCTGCATCTAATTATAAGTATTTGAATATTGTCCACAAAATTTTATAGCCTGCCATGATTGTACCTTTTACAGTACCAGAAACCTTGGAAACTCCAATTCTTCTTTTATAATTCACAGGAACTTCTTCGCATTTCAAGCCATTTTTAACTGCTTTCAATTGCATTTCCACTGTCCAACCGTAAGTCTTATCCTCCATCTCAATAGCAAGCAACTTATCGAATTTGATTGCTCGGAATGGCCCTAAATCAGTAAATTTAACTTTATAAAACCAATGCATAAGCGTAGTTGCTAGCCAATTTCCGAAAACTTGTTGCGGAGTCATAGAGCCTTTCTCTTTATTCCCCAACGCTCTCGAACCAATTACCAAATCAATATTTCTCTCTAAAATCGGTTCTATCACCAATGGAATCTCTTCTGGATAATCAGAAAAATCACCATCTAGGAATACGATAATTTCGGGTTGAATTTCCTTATTTTTAGCATATTCAATGCCTTTCAAGCAAGCATTTCCGTAACCCATTTTTGGCTGTGATAAAACAGTTGCGCCCGCATTACGAGCCACTTTAACCGTATTGTCAGTTGAGTTGTTGTTTACCACAATCACTTCTTCCACCAAGCCTTTCGGAATATGTTCTACCACTTTCCCAATTGAGCCTTCCTCGTTGAAGGCGGGAATAATTACAAAAATTCTTGGTTTGGAAATCATAGTTTATTTATCTGTTTTCGCCACAACACTTTTGCCTCTGAAATAGTGCAGCTCAAAAACGAATGTGCAAAACAAACAGAAAAAAGCCGAATATGAAAATTTATTCACTAATGTTGAACAAATAGGCGATGTTTAAATAGTTAAAAAAAATCTTTGAAAATTACAATATGTGCCAAGGCTCTTCTGAATATTCTTGTTTTGAAAACACTTGTTTGTTTAATGAAGTTAGCTTTACTAATACTTCCTCATTCGCCAATCCACGAAATCTAATTCCCTAATTAAAAATGCTCAAAATTGCCTATTCTCCTATTTATCAGCATCCTTTGCCCGAAGGTCATCGCTTTCCGATGTTGAAATATGAGTTGCTTCCCGAGCAATTGATTTATGAAGGAACTGTTTCTGAATCTAGCTTTTTTGCTCCCAATCCAGCTGAAGAATTTCTTATTTTGGAGACGCACGACAAGGAATATTGGGAGAAGTTGAAAAACCTAAAACTCACTCGTTCAGAAGAAAGGCGCACAGGTTTCCCGCTTTCTGCGGACTTGGTTTTGCGGGAACGAATTATCAACCAAGGAACGATAGATTGCGCTAACTTTGCCTTAGAGTTTGGAGTCGCCATGAATGTGGCGGGAGGAACGCATCATGCTTTTACTGACCACGGAGAAGGTTTTTGTTTGCTAAATGACATTGCCATGGCTTCCAATTACCTTATACAACAAAAAGGTTTTGAACGGATTTTAGTGGTGGATTTAGATGTACACCAAGGAAATGGAACGGCTCAAATTTTCCAGAATAACTCTAAGGTTTTTACTTTCAGCATGCACGGAGCGAAAAATTATCCGATGCACAAACAAGAATCCGATTTGGATATTCCACTTGAAGATGGAACTACGGATGAAATTTATTTACCAATCCTCAAAAACACACTTCCGAAACTAATTGATGATTTTGAGCCTCAATTCGTGTTTTTCTTGTCTGGAGTAGATGTTTTGAAAACTGATAAATTGGGCAGATTGGGAATGACTATTCAAGGCTGTAAAGAGCGAGATATTTTTGTGTTTGAAACTTGTAAAAAGAACAATTTACCCGTAGTTGCTAGCATGGGCGGAGGTTATTCTGTCAAGATTTTCGATATTGTAGAAGCACATGCTAATACGTATCGAGTGGCGCAGGATTTGTATTTTTGAAGAGTTTTAATAAAAATACAAAAGTAAAATTGTGCCTGTCAGCGTGACCCGGTCAGAACCCATTCCATGTCGGCTCAATTCTGACAATTCTCTGTGGGAGTTGCCTTCAACTTCTCAAATCCGATGCGACTGGTAGCCAGTGCTATCGGCTCCGAGGAAAATGAAGAATGTATAGTATTCCCTCTAAAACTTTGGACTAAAGACTTACGACTTTGTACTCTTTCAATTCTCCATTCTGCTCTCAACCTTCTCTTTACTAACATCTTTCACAATTCCCCCATCGCAATAAAGCACTCTTGCAGGAACTGTTCGGAGGAAATTATGGTGGTGCGTTGCCATCAGAACTGCCATGCCTTTTTCTTTACTAATTCTGATAAACAAATTCAAAATATCATTTGCCACAATCGGGTCTAAATTTCCCGTAGGTTCATCTGCCAAAAGCAAAACTGGATTGTTAATTAAGGCTCTGGCAATGGCAACCCGCTGTTTCTCTCCACCAGAAAGCTGATGAGGCATTCTTGTTTGGTAACCAGTCAAACCCACTTGCTCTAACAATTCATCTACTTTTTGGCTCATTTTGAGCTTGCTACTCCAGCCTGTTGCCTTCATCACAAAATAAAGGTTTTCCTCTACACTTCGGTCTGTAAAAAGCTCAAAATCTTGGAAAATAATTCCCAATTTCCGTCTCAGAAATGGAATTTGTTTCCTTTTGAGGTCATGGATTTGGAAATCATCTACATAAACCTGCCCTTTTCGCAATTCTAAATCGGCATAAAGCGTGCGGAGCAAAGAGGTTTTCCCACTTCCCGTTTTCCCAATCAAATAGACAAATTCGGAAGGTTGCAAATCGAAATTCAAGTCTTCGATTACGCAATTCTCTCCTTGGTAAATATTTGTATTTCTGATGCTTACGATTGGCATAATTTGATGCGTTGATTTGAGGATTAGTTGATGCGGTAATTAAACAGAATATGTAAATTTGGGGGTTTGTATATGAAAGACATAACCTAAATTCAACTCACAATACCTTACAAATGAAGCCCAGGGTAAAATTTGGTTGAAAGATATTCTTCTACTACATCAATTTCTTCTGGGAAAAAGACGCTTAATATATCCTCTCCTTGTGAGTCTACAATAAAAGACTCAATTTTATTACCGAAATCAATATGCTTTTTTTTTGCTCTTTTAGTTACAGAATGAATATAACTAATTGCCTCATTAAAGGAGGTTTCCATTAAATCATAGAGTCCATTTTCCTCATATAGCTCTTCTTGAAGGAAACCTAGAGAACCATATATATATGGATTGATAGAATAATTTGATTTCTCTCTAATTGTCTTCAACCATCTCATGGTATGAAGAAAATTAGTGTTAATTATTTTTTTCTTTTCTAAATTGTTTTCCACAAGATTTATCAAATGGTTATGTTTCAGCTCTTCTAAATTTTCAATAGGTGTTGCATAATCCAACGCTAACATAGCAATACTCAAATGAAAATATGAATAATAGAATCCGACTGAAGGAAGAAAAGTCGCTTTTGTTTTTTCAAATGTGGATTTAGCATTTTCACGAAATGCAATTGCAGATAACATATGCTTACCACATCTCTCCGTCCTTAAAAATATCTCATCTTCACTAATTTTTTTATAACATTTCACTATGCCTTCTATGTATCGAGCATTTATAATTACTTCTTTGTCCTCTTCTAAGCCAATAGCTTCTCGTATATTGTCAGTCAATTTCATTTTTGTTCAAATAAGATGTGCCTCTTGATTTAGATTCACAGAAAGTAAACTAGCTAATAGTTCAAAACAAAAATAGCATTTACAAACAAAAAACGCATGGAAAAATTTCCATGCGTTTCATTTTCTTTACTATTTGGTCAGATTAACCGAATTGCTCAGTTTTAGCGAAGAAGAAGTTTCCTTCGACTTGAGCATTCTCGTCAGAATCAGAACCATGAATGGCGTTTGCTTCAATTGATGTAGCAAATTTCTTTCTGATTGTTCCCTCTTCTGCATCAATAGGGTTTGTAGCACCAATCAATTTACGGAAGTCGGCAACTGCATTGTCTTTCTCCAAAATCATAGGAATGATTGCTCCAGAGCTCATGTAAGAACACAAGTCGTTGTAGAAAGGACGCTCTTTATGTACTTCGTAGAATTGCCCAGCACGCTCTTCAGAAAGTTGAGTTACTTTTGCAGAGATAATTTTGAAACCTGCTTCCTCAATCATTTTGATGATTGCACCGCTATTTCCTGCACCAAAAGCGTCAGGCTTTACCATTGTAAATGTTCTATTCGTAGCCATTTTGTACTATTTTAAATTTCTTGTTCTTATTAAGTTGCCCAAAATTAGACTTTTGCACGGGAAAGGCAAGGAGGTGGAAATTAAAAATTAGATTTCTTATCATTCCGACTTTAGGAGGAATCTATCTTGAAATGAAATTAGTCCTTGAACTTCCCAGCTAATTTTTTGAGTTCTTTTAGAGTTTTTTTTACTTTTTTTCTTCCTTAGTTCTACTTTAAGACTCTAAAAATATGAAACCTGTTGCCCACTAGCTGAAGCTAGTGGCAATTGAATTCGGATTCCAAACCATCATTAAAAGGGTGAATTCTATCATTCAATTGCATCCATCTTCAGATGGATGTTTTTTATGGCAAATTCAAGACATCAAGTTTGTGGAAAATAAATAAAAAGAGGTGTAATTGGCATTTTAGTAAAGGCTCTAGTTAGAGTCTTAAATTGTAGAGATTAAAATTACCGTACAATATTGATAATCAATAAGTTACGGTAATTGTATTTTGCAAAAGCATACTACTGGACATGTAGGAAAAAGAGCTAGGATTTATTTTCTTTGAAGTGTGAACAAGAAAGAAAAAATATACGCCCAGCTTTTGGACAAAGCTAAGAAGACGTTTCCGGACATCGCATTTCA
>JBLIFI010000212.1:0-8003 GCA_047633715.1 Flammeovirgaceae bacterium | reverse complement strand
CCGCATCTACTATTATTTTCGTTTCTACCAATTTGCAATCAAACTACAACGCAATTGTACTTTCGGAAAGTTCGGATAGAATTTTCGTTTCTACCAATTTGCAATCAAACTACAACGACCTGTCAATATTTGCACCATCACAATTTATTTTCGTTTCTACCAATTTGCAATCAAACTACAACACACTCACTCTTTTCAAGCCCCTATGTGTTGATTTTCGTTTCTACCAATTTGCAATCAAACTACAACCAGGCTCCCGAATCAGAGCAAAACACCCAGATTTTCGTTTCTACCAATTTGCAATCAAACTACAACACGCTTCGCTCACAGAATTTATAAAGCGGAATTTTCGTTTCTACCAATTTGCAATCAAACAATTTGTAGCGTAAAACATCTAATGCTAATTAAAAATGCAATCAACTAAAAATTCGGAATTTGCTAACGCAAATAGCTTATTTTACGATAGCTAGAAGCTATCGGCTACGAGTACAGTTTCATAAACAGCTCTAGCATTGCATGTTTAATAGCCAAACAATTAAAAGGCATCGAATCTGATGCCTTTTAATTGTAGAGAGAAATCTTCTTATAAAAATTGACTAAACCAGTTTCGCACCTAAGAATTTAGCTACCTCTCTGACATTTTTGAACTTAGTAACAGTAAAACAATAACCTGCACATCTCTCTTGTTTCTTTTTGGTCTATCTTTCGTTAAAAGTCTCGCCATAGCGATGCTATGCCTACTATTTTTGCCTAGACTAGGCTCAAAAACAAACTGCGATAATGGCGCACTTTATTTAATTTCTTTCACTTAGATTTATTTTTCGGATTTCAATCGCTTGCATTTTCATGAGAATTGCCTTCTTCTTTATTTTCGTCTTCTTTTTTCATGAAATGTTGAATTATGGATAAAAAAATGCTAGTTTGAATTTAGCTATTTTTTTCCAAAGTTTTCTTAGTACACGACAAAAAGTCAAGTGAATCCCTCGGAGTAGTCTGAAAGACTCTCCGAGTGGTTGAACAGGTTACGGCTCAACCATTCGATTTCTAAAAATGTCTAGCATTATACACAGTTTTATATTCTGTTTTGGGTCTCTATGATTTTGATACAGTTATTTTGAAAAAGTATGGAATTTTCCTACCGCATTCCAAATCTGGGGAAGGGAAACCGAAAACGAGCTTTCAATTTCCAAAAAAAACCCTGAAACTCCACCAATTTCCAATTCACTCACAAGCCCCCAGGGTTGGGCGGAATAGACTTGAGCGATTAAGTTGCGGGTTTCGGAGGAGGAACGTAGCCACTAATCAGTTAACGATGTGAAAACTCCAACCAAAATCAGATTTTAGCAGAAGTTATCGGTAAACAGCATATTCACTCAATTCAAACTTGGGCTAGCAAATATGTCGGACAACTTTGAGTTGTCCGACATATAGAAGCTACGAAAAAAGCCTAGGCTTTCGCTTTGTTGCTTTTCCCTAAACCGCCCATGTGAGTGCAATTTTTCAGATCTGCCATGCTCATGAGCGAGGCGACTGGCGTTTTGGAATACCTGTAAGCTTGGCTCAGGGTCTGGGTTTGGTTATTGTCTCCCATGCTTACGTCCACATCGTCCATGGTCATTTGGGCTGGGTGTTCGTAGCCACAGGCGTGAGTGATTTCCAACATTTCTTTCCTGTATGTTTTCACGTAATTAAAGAACCTTTCCGATTTGTTTTTCGGATTGAGTCCAGACTCCAACCATTTGTTTTGAGTAGCAACTCCCACAGGGCAAATATTGGTGTGGCATTCTTGCGCTTGAATGCAGCCAATTGCCATCATGGCTTCACGAGCTACATTGATAACATCTACGCCCATTGCCATGGCTTTCAGTCCGTTGGCAGGGAAACCTAATTTTCCTGCGCCTATGAAAACTACTCGGTCGGTAAGATTATACTTTTGGAATATTTTATAAACATTCGCAAACCCGTAATTAAAAGGAAGCGCTACGTGGTCGGCAAAAGAGGGAGGTGCGGCCCCTGTGCCGCCTTCTCCGCCATCTACGGTAATAAAATCGGGTCCTTTTCCTGTTTCAGACATAATTTTTGCCAATTCGTCCCACATTTCCATTTTCCCTACGGCAGATTTTATGCCGACTGGTAAACCTGTGCTTTCAGCAATGCTTTCTACAAAATCTACCAATTCGGGAATGTTGGAGAAGGCAGAGTGGAAGGCTGGCGAGAGTACATCTTGCCCCATGGGTACGTTACGGATTCGGGCAATTTCTTCAGTAATTTTCTTGGCGGGTAAAACGCCTCCTTTCCCCGGTTTTGCACCTTGCGAAAGCTTGACTTCCACGGCTCTTACGAAGTCGTTTTTCTCGCAAACTTCTACCATTTTTTCCATGCTGAATTTTCCTTCATCATTTCGGCAACCGAAGTAGCCTGTTCCGAAATGGAAAACTACATCGGAACCATGGGAGTGATAAGGCGACAAACTTCCTTCGCCTGTGTTGTGCCAGCAACCTGCTTTGTCTGCACCCATATTGAGGGCAGAAACTGCATTGGCAGAGAGTGAGCCAAAGCTCATAGCAGAAATATTCAGAATGGAGTACGGTCGGAATGGTCGCTTCCTTCTCCCCCCACCCATCACTTTGGCGCAAGGCAAAAAGTAAGGATCATCGTAATTGGTATGCCCAGGTTTCATTGGGAAAGGTATCATGGCAGGGTTGATAAAGATATGCCCTGGGTCATTAAAATCCTTGTCTGAACCGAAACCTTGGTAATTATTTTCCTTTTTAGAGGATGCGTAAATCCATGAGCGTTGCCCACGGTTGAAGGGCAATTCATCTCGGTTGTTGGCTACAATGTATTGCCGTAATTCGGGACCTACCGACTCTAATAGATAGCGAAGTCGCCCTATTACGGGAAAATTATTCCTAATGGTGGATTTCCGATTGGTAATATCCTGAATAAACATAATGATTACGGCAATTAGAAAGATTACCAAAAGCCAAAACAGCCAATGTATGCTGGTAATGTAATCAATGATGTGTTGCATGTTGAGTTTGTTTGATTTCTAGCTATTAAGCTGTCGATTGAAGATTAAGCAGTTGGAGTACTGAAACAAATACACTTTTTGGGTGTTTGCTAACCAACAGATTCCTAATGTAGGAAATTTGGCAACAGTTTGAAAGAGGTAAGGAACGGAAAATAAATAAATGCGTTTTTTCTTTTGTTTCTTTTTGGTCTATTCTTCGTTAAAAATCTCGCTATAGCGGTGCTATGACTGCAATTTTTGCCTTGACTAGCCTCAAAAACAAACTACGATAAATAAACTATTTATTTGTTCCCCGTTCCCAAGGCAATATTGTTGGCTTTCGGAGTTGTATTAGTAAATTATTTTTAGGTAAGGTATTCATTTTCAACCCAAATAGAACAAAAATTATGTGGAAAGAAGAAGACGATAAATTGAAAAGAACTTTTGAGTTTGCTAATTTCATTGAGGCATTCGGATTCATGACTAAAGTGGCTTTTTTGGCTGAGAAAGCTGGGCATCACCCAAATTGGTCGAATGTGTATAATAAGGTCGAAATCGAACTCACTACGCACGATGCGGGAAATACGGTTACCAAAAAAGACCGAGACTTGGCGAAAGAGATTGATGGTTTGAGGTAAGCGTTTTGTAGGGTTTTCAAAAATTTACTGAGTCATCTTTTACAATCTGTAATTTAAAAACAACTAGGTTGAATAAAGTGTATGACATTTTTGATTGAGTATTTAATACGCTTATTGCCCCTCGGAAAGGTCTGAAAAAGACCATTTCCGAGGACTTGTTTTCAAGTTTTGTCATGTATCAAGAGGATTTCGTTACAAATATTCCATAATGCAGAGTTTGCAAACCCTGCATTATGGAATATTTGTTTTTGGAATTGATAGAAGGAAAGGCAAACCTCAACAAAACTGACAAAAATCAGTAATTTAGTTATTCTCTGTCATAAATAGAGATAGGTTCTAAATGTAGCTTTAAGGTAAGAGATAATCTTAAAAACATGAAGGAGATGAAAGACTTCCGCAGAATAATTGTAGCCTTAGATAATACTGAGTTCGACCAGAAATTACTTAAGTATTTCAGTCATTTTTGTGATTTATCGAACCCTGGGAAAATCTATTTCACTTATGTAGATAGCAATTTAGAATTGACCTTCGATTTCGATATCGTTTATAAAGATGACAAAGGCTTGCCAATTCCTAAAGATGAATTGATTTCCAAAATCATTCATGAAACTTTGCGTGAGAGTTTTGGAACTAGGCATGGTTCAAAAGTTTCCGTAAACATTCTGGAAGGCTCTCCGCTAAAAGCTATTCTCCATTGGGAGAAAGTAAAAAATGCAGATTTGATAGTGGTTGGGAATAAGAAATCCTCAAACGGAAGTGGCGTGGAGGCAAAAATAATTGCAAGAAATACGAAGGCTTCTATGCTTTTCGTTCCTGAAACCAGTCGGAAAAACATTCGGAAAATATTAATTCCGATAGATTTCTCTGAAAATTCAAAAGTAGCCATGAAAAATGCACTTGAAATTGCCAAAAAACTTCACGACCCAGAAATTATTTGTTTCAATATGTTCAATACCCCATTGGCAAGCTACCCGACCATTAATATGAATTATGAGAAATTCATCAAAAGCATTGCTTCCTTCAAGAAAGAAGCTTTTGATAAATACATAGATAAATTTGATACAAAAGGCTTAGACATACGGACAGATTATGTGGAAAACACACATAATAATGTTGCCACGCACATTAATGAGTATGCAAACCAAAACAATTTTGACCTAATTATGATGTCGGCACAAGGGCATAGTTTACTCGAAAGAACTATCATGGGAAGTGTTACCGAGAAACTACTGTCCTTAGATAAGGAAGTTCCTGTGATGATTTTTCGTTAAAAAAAAATAGTAGTTGTAAACATGTAATACTACTTTTCGATATTAAGGCACAAGCGGACGCTTGCGCTATGGTTTATTGAGTATTACCTGTTTCATGTTACCAAAAAATTTACACCTCTTGCAAAACCGACTATAGAGTACACAACCGAAGATGTAAATTTCTTCGGTTGTGTTTATTAAAACCCATCCAACTATGAAAATTTAGACTTCAATGAGAATCGAATAGTAACGAAAGTTGTTTTGGAATCTTCATTTTCAAAAGAGATAAGAATTCTATTGAAACAGGGGCAAATTATGAAAGAACATAAAGCTCCTTTTCCAATCATGGTGCATATTCTCGATGGAGAAATTAACTTTGGTGTTGAGGGAAATATTCATCGGCTAGAAAAAGATAACATCATCGCTTTAGCAGCCAACATTCCCCGCGATTTAACCGCCATAGAAGATAGCGTAGTTCGATTAACATTATCGAAACTCGATAATGCAGCACGTGTGGAAAAGGTCGTTTCAAATTCATAAAGTATTATCATGAAAACGATAGAAAACAGGACTGATGTGAGTATTTTGGTAAATACTTTTTATGCCAAAATAAGAAAAGATGAGTTGTTGGGTTCTATTTTCAATGGACATATTCCAACTGACAAATGGCCTGAACATCTTAGTAAATTAACTGATTTTTGGGAAACCAACCTATTCGTGATTGCCAAGTTTAAAGGAAGCCCTTCCAAAAAACACATTCAAGTGGATAAGAATTTAGGTCACACCATAGAGCAGACTCATTTTGGCAAATGGTTGCAACTTTGGTTTGAAACAATTGATGAATTGTACGAAGGGGAGCTTGCCACAAAAGCAAAACTGTCTGCCCGAAAAATGGCTACTGGGCAGTTTCTGACAATATGGAACAATCGACTTGAGGAAAACAGGAAAGGCTAGGAGACAAAAAAATTACGAAAAAATCCCTTGCTGAATTCAGCAAGGGATTTTTTGTGTAAATCAGAAGAAGTTTTAAGTAGCCTAACCTAAATAGATTCCTATTTCTAGCCCTTAATAATCTCATTTAAAGCGAGATACAAAGGGTTCTTCAGTAAATAGCACAACGTGCTTAGTTCAAAACCTTCTCTTCCCTGAACTTGAATTTAATCGGTTTCTTCACTTTCTCATCGAGCAAAGCAACCTCCAATACATCGGAAACTGTATCTACAAAATGAATATCAAAGCCTTCAAAGTATTTTTCTTCAATTTCTTGAACGTCTTTCTTATTTTTCTCGCTAAGAATTACCTCTTTAATTCCCGCTCTTCTTGCCGCCAACAACTTCTCTTTGATTCCGCCAACAGGCAATACTTTTCCACGAAGCGTAATTTCCCCTGTCATGGCAAGTTTATCTTTCACTTTTCTTTGCGTGAAAATGGAAGCCATTGAAGTCAGCATGGTAATTCCCGCACTTGGGCCATCCTTTGGGACAGCTCCAGCAGGAACGTGAACGTGTAAATCGTAGTTGTCAAAAATTCGATAGTCAATATCCAACTCCTCATAATTGGCTCGCAAGTAAGAAAGTGCCGCTGAAGCAGATTCTTTCATCACATCTCCCAACTGACCTGAAAGCGTAATTTTACCTTTTCCACGACTCAAACTAGATTCTATGAACAAGATCTCTCCACCTACCGAAGTCCAAGCCAAGCCAGTTACCACACCAGCAAATTGGTTGTTCTGATACAATTCCTTATCGAAACGAGGCGCACCAAGTAATTCCTCCACTCTGTCGGGCGTAACTCGTTTCTGGTATTCTTCTTCCATTGCCACAGATTTGGCAATTTTCCGCACCAAGGCGCCAATCTGTCTTTCTAGTCCACGCACACCAGATTCACGTGTGTAACCTTCCACTACTTTGTTCAGCGCAGTATCAGAAATATTGATGTCTTTAGACTTCAAACCATTCTCTTTCCGCTGTTTTGGAACAAGGTGTTTTTTGGCAATCTGCACTTTTTCCTCTTGCGTATAACCAGTTACTTCAATAATTTCCATTCTGTCTCTTAAAGCAGGTTGGATTGTATTAAGCGAATTTGCCGTAGCAATAAATAAGACTTTCGATAAGTCATATTCCACTTCTAGGTAATTATCCACAAAAGAATCATTCTGTGCAGGGTCCAAAATCTCCAACAAAGCAGAAGATGGATCGCCACGGAAATCGGAAGCGATTTTGTCAATCTCATCGAGAATAAAAACAGGATTTGAAGTTCCCGCCTTCTTAATGTTCTTGATAATTTGCCCAGGCATTGCGCCTATATAAGTCTTTCTGTGTCCACGCAATTCCGCTTCATCACGAACTCCACCCAAAGACATTCGAGCATATTCTCTGCCCAACGCTTCGGCAACCGATTTTCCTAAAGAGGTTTTACCAACTCCAGGAGGGCCATAAAGGCACAAAATTGGTCCACGCATATCATTTTTGAGTTTCAGCACCGCCAAATACTCAATTATTCTCTCTTTTACTTTCTCTAAACCATAATGGTCTCTGTCCAGAATTCTCTGCGCCTCTTTCAGGTCGAAATGGTCTTTGGAGTAATCTTCCCAAGGTAATTCGAGCATCAATTCGCAATAATTCAGCGTAATTGGGAACTCTGGCGAAGCAGGATTCATACGAGAGAGTTTTCCCAACTCTTTAAAGAAATGCTTTTGAGTATCTTCCGACCAAGTTTTCTCTTCTGCTTTCAGGCGCATTTTTTCAATGTCCTGTTCTGAACCATCCATTCCCAACTCGTTCTGCAACACTTTCATTTGCTGACGAAGGAAATAATCTCTTTGCTGCTGGTCAATATCGGTGCTTACTTTCGAGTGGATTTCTCGCTTCAACTCCAACATTTGTTGCTCTTTCAGCAAATGCTCCAACAGTTTTTCGGCACGAGCCATTCCATCTGTCATTTCTAACAGATTTTGCTTTTCCTCTACTTTTGCGTTGATGTTGGAAGCCAAGAAGTGCGTCAAAAAACCAGGTTTCTCAATATTCTCCAAAGCAACTTGTGCCTCTTGCGGAATTTCTGGATTCAAATCCAAAATATTTTTTGCCGTATCTTTGATTGACT
>JBLIFI010000211.1:0-8003 GCA_047633715.1 Flammeovirgaceae bacterium | reverse complement strand
TTCATTCAAGAGAAAAACTAAGACTAACTTATGTTGAGTGTTATGCAAATAACTGAAAATCAATAACTTAAATATTATTTAGGAAAATAAACGATTTGTATTTTAAGGGTGGGAAATGTCGGGACTAGCATTCTTCTTTCTTAATTTTTCATTTATAATTATCAAACTCCTATGTTCAAATCCAAAAAGAAAAAACGCCAAGCTGGCGAAGTGAATACTGGTTCAACTGCTGATATTGCCTTCCTCCTACTCATATTTTTCTTGGTTACCACGCAAATTGCTTCCGAAGTGGGAATCCCAATGATGTTGCCAAGCAAGGATTCAGAACCTCACATGACACATATAAATGAACGAAATGTATATAATGTTCTAATTAACTCAAATGGAGAGCTAATGCTAGATGAACAACGAGCGGAAATGAGTGAATTAAGCCAAAAAGTAAAGCAATTCATTGACAACCGAGGTGTGGAAGACAACCTATCCCAATCTCCAAACAAAGCAGTTGTTTCTATCAAAGCAGACAGGGGAACAACCTACAACAGCTATATTCAAGCTTTGGATGGTGTGAAACAGGCCTACAATGAGCTCCGAGCAGAACATTTAGGGCTTTCTACATTGGATTTTGCCAAACTGGATTTGAAAAACCCAATCCAACGAGAAAAATTTGAACAAGCCAAGGATGCTTACCCAATGATGATTTCCGAAGCCAATCCGAGTCAGGCGGTTAAATAGAAAGTAATTCTACTTTAAAACTTTAACCAAAGTGATTATTAAAATGGTAATCTATACCGTTTCTCGTTTAAGTTGGCCCTTATTTTATTCACTCCATAGCTTTCTAACAAGGGTTTTGAACAAAAATCATAGCTTGAGCATTAAAAATCCTATCTTATTTCTAGAGTTTTGAGGTAGAATTAGGAGAAAATTCAGCAGTTTTAAAGAGGAAGCTTTCATTGCCTTGCAGAAAACACCTCATTCCGAACAAGAAACAATAACCATTTTTCAAAAACAAGTAGCTATAACAAATTGGAAAACAGGTAGTTATAAGGTAGATAACCTCTCCATTTTAAAAAAAATGAAGATTTGGTTTTAATTCCTTCTGCAAAATAACTAAATTTGCAATCCAATTTTGAAAACATGAAAAATGTATTTCATAACTGGATTTGATAGCATTATTTTGTTTGCAATCAATACAAATCAGAAAAAGTAACTTATTTTAAAATTTCATAGAAATCATGGCATCTACTAGACTAAAAAGAAAAGCGAGAATGAACGCTTTAAGAGGCAGAAACAAAAACGAAATTATCAAAAATTTCTTAACTACTCCAGTAATCAAAAATGTAGATGTGGCTGCTATCAAAGCTGGGTTCAAAGAAAATAGAGAGAAATAAAACCATGAATTTTTGGATGAAGTAGATCCCCAAAATTCACGTAATCACAAATAGCAGGTTTTAAAACAGAAAGGCAATCTTTTCAGAAAGGTTGCCTTTCTGTTTTCTGGGAACATGTGGAATAATATAAAATCTGATTATTGGCTGTTGTTCATTACATTTTCTAGCTTGTTGAGTTTGCTTATTACTTCGGGCTTTTTTCATCCAACCAATAGTAACTTTCACAAATTTCTACATCGATTGCTCGTTGCATAAGTTCAATAGCCTTGTTCGGTATCCAATACAGCAAAACGGTTTCTCTTTCATTCAAGAAATCTTCTTTAAGCATTAGCCAAGTATCAAGGAGGAATATCATAAGTATCAACAAATCCAAAGCTTTCAGCAACTGGAGCACCATCACGAGTTGTTAGACCGATTATGAAACATATAATCTTACCATCAAGTTGTAGAGTTTATTTTAGGTTCAATCGTTAATTTGGGTAGTGAGTACAATTCGTAATTTTTGCTTTCAGATGTAAGCCTGGACGCTTGCACCAAGAAAGGCTGGCGCAGGTTCTTGAAATAAAATTCTTAGAATAATACAACCCTTTCACCAAATGAACCAAATAAAGCCTTTAGCTTTGCGAGATTAGTTAGTCATTTTTGAACTCTCCGCCATGATTCTTAGCATAGAAACCTCCACACCAGTTTGTTCAGTCGCACTTCACCGAGAAAATGAGTTGCTGGGGAGTTACGAACTCCACACAGAGAAATCTCATTCGACAGCTCTGACTCAGATGATTGAGAATTTACTGAAGCTTACTAAAATTTCCGCAAAAGAGTTGAAAGCAGTTGCCGTTTCCAAAGGCCCTGGTTCTTACACAGGCTTGCGAATTGGCACTTCCACCGCCAAAGGTTTGTGTTACGGATTGGATATTCCGCTCATTTCCATCAACACATTGGAGTCGATGGCTTTTGGAGTTTCCCAGTTTTTTGCAAACTCAAACTCCTTAATTTGCCCAATGATTGACGCACGAAGAATGGAGGTTTACACCGCTCATTATTCTGCTAATTTGGATGAGCAAAAACCTGTTTATGCCAAAATAATTGATGAAAATAGTTTTTCAGAAGAGTTGGGAGTAAACAAAGTCGTGATTTTTGGAAATGGAGCCAAGAAATGCTTATCTGCAATTGAACATAAAAATTTAATTTTCCTCGATGGAATTGTTCCCCACGCCAAGCAAATTGGGGAGATTGCCCAGACTAAATTCGAGCAAGAAGAGTTTGCAGATTTGGCTTATTTCGAGCCTTTCTATTTGAAGGATTTCATTGCTGGGAAACCAAAAAGGTCTCCGTTGTTTTTGTAGATTAGATAGCTAGAGTTGGCTAATCGAAGTTTCCGAACTTCGATTTTCATCTGATTTGAGTTTCCAAACTCAAATGATATTTTGTGATTGATAAAAGTGAAAGGTTTCTATTTCTTCTCAAAAACCAACAGTTTGTAATATCCAAAACTCCCAATTTTAATTTCTTCAATCAACTCTAATTCTTTTCTAATTTCCAAATTTTTTGCATAAAACTCTGATTTGAAATGGAATAATTTGGAGAATGGATTGAATAGAATATCTATAAATCTCAACCAATTAGTTGGCGTGAAATGATTGAGAATGAAAATTTTCCCATTCGGTTTGAGCACTCGGCAAGATTCAGCAATTAATTTGGTTGGATTTTCCACCACGGAAACAATGTGCGAGAGAATCACATAATCGAAAGAAGAATTGGGGAAAGTCATTTCGATTGCATTCATTTTTAGCAAATTCACCTTCTCTCTTTGGTTGGATTGGGCTGTTTTCAACATCTTTTCGGAAATATCAATTCCCGTGATTTCATGCTTTTGGAATAGATTCAGATGCTTGCCATTTCCAACTCCAACTTCTAGCAATTTTCCTTTTTTCAATCCATTAATTTCTTTCGCCAACAGTTCTTTCTGAGGTTTCAGAAACCAATCTATCAGCGGATAAATGAATGAGATTCGGTTGTAGAATTGGCTGGTGTTTTTCAAAATGAGTTTGAGGCTTGATAACCAACTCTGTCAGGGTTGGTAGCTTATAACTTCATGTTGTGGATTCTTGTACAAACCCTGACAGAGTTTTATATTCTATCTAAAGTACTATTTCAATACGAAAGGCAATTCCCCACTTGCATTTTGCTTATTCAGCAACAAGCGAACTCGGAAGCCATAAACTGCGGTTCTCAAATTCAGCTTTCTGAATGGTTGTGGTGGAGCAATTTCGTTTCCATGAGAGTCAAACCTAGCACTTGCCTCTAAAGCATGAAAATAATCGGTATTTCTGCTGGCGAATAAGCTTATAATTACATTTTCATGTACTTTCAAATCTTGCTGAAAACGAAGAAAAGTTTGGTCAACCGTTCTGGGTTCTCCTGAATGCTCGTACCAAAAAACGGCTTTATAGCTCAATCCAGTCTGTATTTTGAGCTTTCCAATTTCATATCGTTTTCCCAAATAAGCTGAGAGGTTGAAAAAAGTATTATTTCCATTATTATAGATTGGAAATTCTCTTTCTTGCAGGAATGAAACACCCAATTCTTTCAAGAATATCAGCGAGCTAATTCTTCCATTGTGTTTTAAATAGCCCGTAAAAAAATCAGTTCTTCTTCCTTTTACTACAAATTCCCGGTTGATACTCGCTCCAACTTGCCATTTTACCCTGATGAATTTCTCGTAGCCAATCAGTAAATCTCTGCCACCAAATGGGGAATTATTAATTGAACCGAAACGGGAATCTCCACGCTGAAAGCTGGCACTTGCATAGAAATAGCTCGAATCTTGCAAATAGTATTCTACTGCTGACTCCAACCAAAGTTCATCGTCAATTTTTAGTTTTTCGGTGGGTTGGGAAAGTGAGACACAAGATATTAGACACAAGACACAAGATAAGATAAACTTCACTCTCCTTTTGTTTTCTTTGTTCTCCTTCATATAAAGTAGTCTTGGACTGTTTTTATTTGAAAAAACAGATGGAAAAATTGCTCAAAATCTAATGTCTTAAATCTAACTTCTTATATCTTTATCAATCAAGCGATTTAATCTCAATCAGCTCATCGCTTTCCGAATCTTCTTCATTTTTATAATAGAAGAAAACTCGTTTCTCGGAGAGGTTTTCCAAAAGAGGTTTCAGTAGCAATTCTGCATTTTTTTTGGTTTCCTCTAAAATATTAGATTGAAGTGCCAAGCGTTCTACTCGCTTTTCTGCTTTTTTGTAGGCAACATCAATCAACTCAGTTTTATCAATATCGAACATTTTGGCGGTGGAAATATCGTAGATTTTACAATCCTGCTGATTGAGTTTGTAATAGCAAAGTTCGGGTTGCGGAAGAGTAATCAGCAGAGAATCGCCTAAGAAAACCACATCACTTTTCCCAATTTTGGTAAAATCCAGACAGCCAACTGCTTCGCCAGCAACTACCATGAGTATTTTCTCTTCGGGCATCAATGAGTTTTTCGATTGCCTTTTTGCATATTCCACGGCATCTTTCAACTGATATTTCACGAGTTCAATTTTCCCGATTCCCGTAATTTTCTCCAAAACAGCAATGTCATTCACTCGTTTCTCAATTACCTCAATCGGCTGATTATTTCCCAACCCGAAATTGAGGTATTTATCTTCAAAAATACTGAAGGCAATGAAGCCCAACAGTAGAATTGCGACTAGACCAAATAGATATTTTATTGAACTCAACATGAAATAGTAAGTTGGTAAGAAAGTAAAATAGTAAAGTTTAAGAAAAAAATCAGAGGAAGTAAATGAGAATGAAAGCTTTTCCTTCCTCTTTCCTCCTGTTTCTTTCCTCTATTCTTGATACATGATTCTTGCTACTTGATACTCTGTCTGAATTGCTCCCAAGCCTGCTTGGCAAGTTGGTGCGTGAGCGTTTCAATGTAATACGAACCTGCTACTGGGTCGGCAACCTTATCGAAATACGATTCTTCTCGGAGTAGGTTGGAGACATTTCTGGCAATTCGCTGAGAGAAATCGCTGATTTTGGCAACTCCAGTATTATGTGGCGTAACTGAAAGCGAATCGCAACCGCCCAAAATCCCCGACATGGCTTGCGTGGTGTTGCTAATCATATTCGTTTCTGGGTTGGATTTATCAGGCCGAGTAGTTGTATTTGCGTGAATGAAAACCTGCGGATTGCTTGCACCATACTCTGCGCTCATCCCCAAAACGAGCATTCTCAAAGCTCGCAAACTGGCAATCTCAAAAAAGTAGTTGTTGGAGATTGAATAATTCAGCTGCAATTTTTGAAAAAACTCAGTTGGCTTAATCTTGTTTTCCGACAAAGAACGAAAGCGTTTATCTAATTCAAAGAGTAGCTCTGAGATTTTATCACTTATTTTCTCACTATCAGAATGGGAAAGCACAATTGAACGGAAATTAGGGTAAATCTGAGTGTTTCCAGCCAATTCCTTCTGCTCTGTTTCAGTTGGATTCTCTATTTGTAAACTTCCGTGAAGTTCATTTGGAGAATAGCCACGGCTTTCAAAATACTGCTCGAATTCCGACAAGAAACCATACATTCCACAAGGAATAATAAAATTGACTTGGCAGTAAGGGAAAAGAACATCTTTCAGTAAAATTTTGAAATCTACCTTTCCCTCCACATTTCTCAAATCGAAACAAACGCCATCCGCCCCATTTTGTAATGCCAACAAAGCTTGCTCATTTGCTTGTTTCCAATTCTCTACTTCAATTTGTTGTGTGCTCAACCAATTTCTCGCTCCCAGATGAGTTTCTTCAGTATTGGCATTAGAGTTTTGGAAAGACTTCAAATAGGCTAAACTCTCCAAATCTTCTTTGGTGTAAAATGGCATAATCTCCAAACCTTCCTCAGTTTTCCAAACCAATTTCTCATTGAAATCAGCTCCTTTCAAATCTTTGGTGGCTCGTTCAATCCATTCTTGCTTGGAAATAGTGGGGAATTCGCTGAAAAAATTATCTGTTTGGCTCATCGGTTCTGTTAATTTCTTGGGTAAGAATTGGAGATTTTGGAAATGGAATTTATGAAATCCAAATTCACAAATAGTCATTTCCAATACAAAAATAGGAAATCAAAAAAGGTTTTGTTGGATTTGAGTCGTACAACTTGTCATTTTCCCAAAAAACAATGCTCTAACTTCATTTGAAAATTGTCTTGTGTGAGTGATGGGACACAGAGACTTCGCCTACTGGAATGCCAGCCCAGACAAACTTCGTTCACAGAATTACACGGATTTTGCATTTATAAATTTACATCATCCCATTATCACATCATCTAATCAACAAATTACCGCATCATCGCATCAATCCACCTCCACCACATTTCCCTCTTCCGTATAAACAATTAGCATTTTTATTTTTTTATAGCCCATTTTTCGGAAGAAGAAACCGTAATCTTTCAACTGATTCTGGTATTTATCATCTTCCTTTCCGGTTTTATAATCCATAATTACCACTTCTTCACCATCAAAAACTAAACGGTCAGGTCGGGCAGTTCGGAGTTGGTTGTTTTGGAAACCGATGAGAATTTCCCGCTCATTCTCCACCCGAATTCCTTTCTGCTTAGTGAAGTACCTGCTGATTTCGGGAATTGAGACTACATTTTCCATTTGCTCAATGAGCGATTCAATTTGTTCTGCACCAATCTTTCCTTCACTTGCTAATGCTTGAACGGCTTTAGGAATGTCTTCTTTGTATTTCACTTGCTCGAAAGCATAATGCACTAAAATCCCTTGCTGACGAGGATCTTGCAAGTCTGAAATTTCCATTTTTTCTTCCAATTCGCTAATAGAAGCTCTTCGGGTTTCAATTTTCCCTCGCAAATCTGTGTGGAGGAATTGATTCATTAAATAAGGTTGGAATTCATGTTTTTTCTTTTCTACTTTCTTTTTCTCATCATCATGCTTACCTTTCTTTATAAAATCTTCTTGGAGAATATATTTTTTGTAGCCAAACTGCTCCAAACTTCCATTCTCCATTTCCACTTCTTGTGTGGCAAAATCCGTCACATTAATTTCCGATTTTTGGAGATAGAAATCCAGCAAATGACTGATTGCTTTTATTTCCCCATCTTTCGGTTTATCATATTTTGTGAGGACAAACAACTTGCTTTCTGGGCGAGTGAAAGCCACATAAAGCAGGTTGAAAGAATCCAAGAAAGTGGCTTGTAATTCCTGCTGATAAACCTCAGCAAACTCCGTTCGCTCCAAATCTTTGTTGATAGAAAGAATGACCGAAGGCAAAGCAGGAACAATCGAATTTCCTTTCCACTTTTGCCACAGCGTGCTTCCTGCCTTGGGCTTCGTTTCCCAATCGGCAAATGGCACAATCACAATTGGGAACTGTAAACCCTTCGATTTATGCGTGGTCATAATCCTGACCGCTTGGCTACTTTTCGGCATACTTACCGACAAATTGCCTTCTTTTCGCTCCCAATAATTCAAGAACTCTTCTAAATCATTCCCAAAGCGATTCGTGAAATTCAGAATAAAATCTAAAAACTTATGCACATAAACCTGTTGTTTTCTATCTTGTTGGAGATTGAAAACCCGAATCAATTCCTCCGCTTTCTCAT
>JBLIFI010000210.1:0-8022 GCA_047633715.1 Flammeovirgaceae bacterium | reverse complement strand
GACAGTTTATCTGCGTATTATCAGCAGAAGGCGAATCGGTATTTGGTAAAGCAAACTAAGGTCAGGAACTACTTTGAAATTGATTGGGTTGGAGTTCATATCTATCCGAATTGGAAAGCGAAATCTCTCAAAAAGCCAGAGTTTTCTGTGCATTGGAATGATTTGAAGAATTTCAATGATTTAATAAAATATGCCGATAGAAACTTCCAACTAGAGGTTTATGGCAATAAAGGAGAAAAACGATTCGGCCCGCAGTTATTGCAAGTCGTCCAAATTTTGAAGCAAAATCATCCGCAAATTCCCATTGTGGAGAACAAACCCATGGCGGGAATCAAAATTGCCATTGACCCAGGGCATATTGCTGGAGATTGGGAAACTGCCGTGGCAGAAAGCCGATTTGTAGAGCTTTATGGTGTTGAAAAAGAGGTAATCAGGTTTTTTGAGGGCGAACTAACACTATCTACCTCATTGGTTTTGCGAGATAGTTTGGAGCGATTGGGCGCAGAAGTGATGTTGACGAGGGAGAAACCAAATTTTTCGGCATTAGACATGAGTTATGAAGAGTGGAAACAGACCGAATTACTCGACACGCTCATCAGAAAAGGTTATGGGTTGGAGCGGGCAGAAAGTATTGTCAAGTACACTTCGCCTGCTTATATGTACAGAAAGTACTTCTTGGATTCAGATTTGGATGCGAGAGCCGATAAAATCAATTATTTCAAGCCGAATTTCACGATTGTCATTCATTTCAATGCAGATGCTAACAATGAGAATTTCCTCAAACCAACTAAGCGGAATTACAGTATGGTTTTCGTGCCGGGCTCTTATTTGGCAGGAGAAATGAGTACGAAAATAGAACGTTTCGATTTCCTCCGAACCCTGCTGACCGACCATTTACAGGAATCGACCAAGCTTTCTGAATATGTGATGGAAGCTTTTGTAAATGAATTGAAAGTCCCCGCAGTGAGAAATTACCAAGCTCCCGCTTATCTTACTAGGCTGAGCATGAAAGTACAATCTGGAGTTTATGCAAGAAATTTGCGCCTAAACAGATTAATCAATACGCCTGTTTGTTATGGAGAAAGCCTTTTGCAAGACAATTTGTGGGAAGCAAAAGCTTTGAAAGTGAATGATTTGAAGAATGGGAAAATTGCCCCAAGAATTATAGAAGTCGCCAATGCTTATTTAATAGGAATCAAAAAATATGTGGAAAGGCTGAAAAACAAATAAGACGTATTGATTCACAACTCCATTTCCAGTAACTTCCTTGCTCGAAATAACCTTAAATGAACATGAAAACCATACTCCACCAAAATAAATTCGCTACACTTTATTTAGACGAACAAATCCCTGCCATTTCTGAAGAGTGGCATGGCTCTGCAAGTATAGAGGAGTTCCAAAGCATTCTGCAAACCAAATTAGAAATGTTTACTGAACTCAAAAAGCAACATGAGAGTTTAAGTTGGATTGCCAACGTTGTGGGTTTGAAGGTTGACAATGAAGCCAAAAATTGGGCAAATCAACTATTTCATAGGCAACTTCATCCTGCTGGTGTTGCAAAAATTGCATTTATTGTTCCTGTTGGAGTTTATGATGAGCTTTCAGACGAATACCATAAAGAGAAAATGGATGCGCAAAAGGAAATTCGACTCTGCTATTTTGATGGGTATGAAAAAGCTTCGGAATGGTTAAAATCAGCAAGTGAAAAGAAGTAAAAAAATGATTCTAGGTTGGATATTTCAAAACAGGTAATGTTAATTTCGACCTTTATAATCAGTTTGGTTGCAAGCGTGGACGCTTACAACAGCGGTAATTGTTTTAAATCGTAAATCGTATATCGTAATTCGTACATTCAACAATAGTTAAAAATATGGTCATCTCACAAGAAATACTTGTTCAGCAATCTCCAGAAGTAATATTTAATTACTATGTTGATTTTACAAAACATCATGAATTTATTGGCTTACTGCAATCGTGCAGAGTGATTACCGAAGAGCCATTTGAGCTGGGAAGTCAATTCATAGAATCGGGCGATTCAATTTTGGGCGGATTGCTCGAAATGAAATCTGAAGTAATCAGGTTTGAGCCGAATGAAAGAGTTACTTGTGTCTCTATTGACGGAGGGAACAAGATTGAGCAAGATTTGCAAATTCAAGCACAATCAGAAAATGAAAGTTTAGTCATTTTTACCACCACGGTTACTCCACCCAAAACTCTATTTGGAATGGTTTCTGGAATGGCTTCTGGCTTAGTAAAATCCAAGGTAGAAGAACAAATGGTGAAGGACAGCGAAAAATTTAAACAGGTTTTGGAGCAAATGGCGTAAGTTGGCAAAATAATTAACTCAGATTTTCTTTTTTTAGGAAATATTGGAACTTAAATCCACAACTAAAGTGTTGGGGTATTTATAGTTATTATCTATCTTTAGTAAAAGATTATAAATAACTAACCCCATTTGACTTGTTATTTTCCTCGTCAAAACCACCTAAAAAATTAACCATAAATACATTATGCTGAATTTTTTACGCAATTTTGACAAGAAAACTAACTACGTCATTATGGAGCCATTTATTTAATATCTTTTACTTAGAGAAGAACATAGACGACCTTACTCCGTGAAGATTTCCACCAGAATACTTTTTCTATTTTTACTCTCTCTTCCCTTTTCCTCGTTCTCGCAGGAATTGGGTAAGCCTTTCATTCGCAACTACACCGTAAAAGATTACAACGCAGGTTCGGGAATGTATGATGTCATTCAAGACCAACGTGGAGTGATGTACTTTGCTAACACTTGGAACGTGCGGATTTATGATGGCGTGAAGTGGAGCTATGTTTCACTAGCGAACCAAAGAGGAGCATTCTCTTTTGGAATGGATGAAAAAGGAGTGGTTTACGTGGGCGGATTGAATGATTTAGGCTATTTAGAACCAAGCCTAACAGGGCAAATCCAATTTGTTTCTTTGGCGTCCCACTTACCAAAAAACAGATTGAAATTCGGAACTGTTCGGAAAATTATAGTACAAGATAAACATATTTATTTCGCCACAAAGACCCAACTAATGCGATGGGATGGTCAGAAACTGCATGTATGGGCATTGCAAAACTCATTTCATGGTATTTTTCAATTTGAAAATAATGTTTATGTAAACATACAAGGGCTTGGATTACACAAAATCGAAGAAAACGATTTGCGTTTGGTAGATGGCGGAGAAAGATTCAGCGATATTGGAATAGTGAACGGATTCAAAATTCGAGATGATTTCATATTGGTTTGCCCAAATCAAGGGCTTTTTCGATTAACTGGTAGTGGTTTAAACTTGAAATATGAGGAATATGATAACCCAATGCAGGATTTTTTGAAATCCAACCAAATTCTTTCAGCCAAAAATATGGGAGAAATGCTCGCTTTTGGAACAAGCGATGCAGGAGTTGCCATCACAGATTTGAACATGAAACTCCTTTGCTTTGTGGACAAAACAAGTGGTTTGCTCTCCAATAAAGTCAACGGTATTTTTCAAGATAAAGACGATATTATTTGGCTTGGGCTAGATAAAGGAACTGCCAAAGTTGAAATTGCCACACCAATCAATCGTTGGGATGAAGGCTCTGGCGTAGAAGGATATGTTTATACAATCAATAGGCACGAAGGCGTTCTATATATTGGAACAACTAAAGGAATACACTATCTCAAAAGGCTGGCAAAAGGGCATTCCAAATTTATTCCCGTAGCCAAGTCGAACTCTGAAACTCGTTTTTATAGTTCTGCATTTCATACGCTTCCGAATGGAAAGAAACAGTTAGTTTTTGCTGCTTCCGATGGGTTTTATGAAGTGAAGCTGGTGAAAAATGAACCAAAATTAATAAAGGTTCTGGATATTCCATTGCGAGCTGCTGCTACCATTTTACCTTCCATTGTAGACTCCAACAGATATTATTTAGGGAATTACTATTCTATTCAAGTAGTGGTTTACGAAAATGGAAAATGGAAACATGAAGGGGAAATTGAGGGAATCAAGGATGTCAAGAAAGATATTATTGCAGAGGATTTTGAGGGAAGAATTTGGATAATTACCTATGGCGATATCATTAGAAGGTTTCCTGTCAAGAAAGAAAATGGTTCTTTTCAGGCTGGAGAAATCGAAATCATCGATAAAAAAAACAACCTGCCTTCCGACCAATTCACAGGTCTTCAACGACTTAAGGAATACTTTGTACTCAATTCGGAATTAGGAACTTACGTTTATAATGAAGAAAAAAAGAAGTTTCAGATTGCTAAAAAGCTAGGAAAACAAATTGGAGACTACTTCACAGGTTTCTACTTTTTTGAAGAAGATGTAAAAGGCAACCTTTGGTATCTCGCTTACCAACATGGAGAAAATATTTGGCATGAAGTAAGCTACAAACAGCCTGATGGGAGTTTCTTGACTGATTCGGTCTCACTCCGAAGAGTCCCTTCTATAGACACGGGTTTGGAAGGAACTTTGGCAGAAGATGATGGCGTAACTTGGTTTGGCGGAACTTTCGGGATGTATAGATATGATGTCAACCAGAGAAGTAAGCCGAACGATTTCCAAGCCATGATTCGTAGAGTGATTGCCAATGAGGACTCTACCGTATTTTTTGGAAGTAGCTACAAAACAGTTGACAGTATGAGGATTCTGGCAATCGACCAAGCAGAAGAAATTGCGATAGAACTTCCTTACGAATATAATTCCATGATTTTCAATTTTGCCTCTAACAACTACTTCAACGAAAGCGATAATGAATATCACTTTTTGTTAGAGAAGATGGGAGATGATAAAAAAAACAACACTTGGTCAGAGTGGGATAAAGAAACGAAAGAGCATATCAGAAATTTGGAAGAAGGACGATATGTATTTCGAGTAAAGGCAAGAAATATTTATGGTATAATTAGCTCCGAAGCAGACTTCTCCTTCAAAATTTTGCCACCGTGGTACAGAACAATATGGGCTTACATGGCATACTCTACAGGCTTAATACTGTTGATTTGGCTGTTCGTTTGGTTTAATACCCGAAGACTGAAAAAGCAAAAAGTAATTTTGGAGGAAACCGTAAGAGTAAGAACAGAAGAGTTAACTACCCAAACCGAGAACCTTCAATCAGCAAATGAGGAAATTAGCTCAACCAACGAAATTCTTGCGCAGAACCAAGAAGAGTTACTTGCAAATTCGGAGGAAATTGAAAGGAAAAATGAAAGCCTTGAAGTTTACAATAAACATGTAACCGACAGTATTAACTATGCAAGCAGAATCCAAAAAGCAATTTTAGGAGAAGAGTCACAAATACAAACAAGTTTTAAGGAGTCATTTGTACTTTTCAAACCTAAAGATATTGTTTCTGGAGATTTCTATTGGTTCGGGGAATGTAGTGAAAAGGAGACTCAGAAGAAGAAAAAAATTATCATTGCTGCAGATTGTACAGGACATGGAGTTCCTGGTGCATTTATGACTGTGTTGGGGAGTTCTCTGCTCAACGAAATCGTGAATAGCTACAGCATTGTGCAACCCGACAATATCTTATACGAATTAGATAAAAGGATTGTGGCTGCCACCCACAAACAAGTAGAAAGCGGGCAAGCCGAATCGAATGTGAATGATGGAATGGATATGCTGGTAGTTGTAGTAGATAATTGGAATGCAAAATTGCAATTTTCAGGTGCGAAAAACCCACTCTATAGAGTAAGAAATGGAGAAATAGAGATGTTCAAAGGCTCAAAATTCCCCATTGGAAGTTCGCAATTCAAAACAGAAAAAGTATTTGATTTGGTGGAGTTAGAAATGCTCCCTAAGGATAGATACTATATGTCCACCGATGGTTTCCAAGACCAATTTGGCGGATTGAATAACAGTAAATTCCTCCGCAAGCGATTCAGAGAATTACTACTTTCCTCAAGTCATTTGCCCATGCAGGCTCAGAAAGAACTCCTAAACAAGGAACTCAGCGCTTGGCAAGGAAACATGAAGCAGACTGATGATATTCTTTTGGTTGGATTTGAGGTGTAGTGGTTTATTGCGTAGTACGTAAGTGCTACGTTTTAAGGAGATTCAAATCTTTTTATCTATCTTCCCAAACTCAACCTTCCCAAATCTAAATGAAAGATTATTATTACATACTTGGCTTACAAAAAACTGCCACCCAAGCAGAAATAAAAATGGCTTATCGTAAGCTTTCCAACAAATTCCATCCTGACAAAAATAATGGAGATACCTTTTTTGAGGAGCGATTTAAGGAAATACAAGAAGCCTACGAAGTTCTTTCGGATTCTTCAAGGAAATCGACTTATGATTACAGGCAATCAGCCCAATCAAAACAAGGTGGGCAAACTACAAATTATAGTACTTTTACGCCTGAAATCGAATACTTCAGAGCAAATAAGAATAGTGTAGAGTATGAGGAAGAAATTACATTTAGTTGGAAAGTTATAAACGCAGATAAAGTCACATTAAAGCCTTTTGGCAAAGTCAATCCGATTGGAGAAAAAACGGTAAAATTGAAGGATTTTAAAAATGAGATTTTAGTATTTAAAATATTAGCTGAAAACACAGTTATAGCACGGAGCGCAGAATCAATATTAGAAATTAAGAATAGCACTTATGATGAAATCTATCAAAATATTAAGGCATCAATAAGTGCTAAAGAGGAGAAAGCCCATAAGAATGAAACTACTACAGATTCATCAACACAAGAATCAGAACATCGACCAGATTATATGTCATTAGCTATATTTGTACTCATTTGCTTACTGTTACTTATGTTCGCATTGGGTACATGATATTTTAAATCTCCTCCAAACTCACAGGCACAACAACAGAAACTCCCTGTTCCAACATCGTAACCCCATAAATTACATCTGTAGAAGCCATCGTTCGCTTGTTGTGCGTTACCACAATGAACTGCGAGTTTTTGGAAAACTCCCGAATGATTTTGTTGAACTTATCAATATTCGCATCATCCAAAGGCGCATCTACCTCATCAAAAATACAGAAAGGCGCAGGTTTGAGGAGGTAAATCGCAAATAATAAAGCCGTAGCCGTCAATGTTTTTTCCCCACCAGAAAGCTGATTAATAGTCAGCGGACGTTTCCCTTTCGGTTGCGCCATGATTTCGATTTTTGAACCGAGCGGGTCTTCAGGGTCAACCAAAACCAAATCACATTTATCTTCATCAGTAAAAAGCGAACGGAAAACACGAATGAAATTCTCTCGAATTTCCGCAAAAGCCTTTGAAAAACTCTCCTTTGCCACCGTATCAATTTCCAAAATGGTTTGGAGCAAAGACTCCTTCGCTTTCGCCAAATCCGCCTTTTGTTCCTCAATAAAATCGTTGCGCTCTTTAATTTCATTGTACGCATCAATCGCCATATGGTTGATAGCGCCCATTCGCTCCATTTTCTCTTTCAACTTACGGACTTCCGCTCGCAAAAACTCTTCAGAAGCCGTAATTTCCTCCTCATTTTCCGCCATGTATCGCTCCAAATCCAAATCGAATTCCACCGAAACTCGTTCTTTCACGGAACTCATACTCAGGCGAGTTTCATTGATTTTGCCTTGTAATTCCAACAGCATTTGGTTAATTCCCAACTCGCTATTCTGAATGGTGCGAACCTGCTTTTCCGTATCGGAAATTTGCCCACGGGAATTATAATAATCCTTTTCCGCCTCCTGAACACCTTGCCCAATCGACTCTTTCTCCTCGTACAAATCAATCAGTAATTGCTCATTGTCATCCGAAGAATCCTGCAATTCCCGAATTCCCGCATCAGCAGTTTTCAACTCCGCCTGATTATTCTCAATCCGAGCTTTCCCACGTTCATAAGCAGATTGCTTGTATTCAATCTCTTTCTCCAAACTCTCCAACTTGTTCGTTTGCTGATGGAAATTGATATTTTGCTGATTGAAACCAGCCGATTTCTGAGCCGTTTCCGCCTGTTGCTTTTCCGCCTCCAACTGCAAATCCTCCAATCGCCATTCCAATTCCTGCAAAGCTTCTTGCTCATCTATC
>JBLIFI010000209.1:0-8023 GCA_047633715.1 Flammeovirgaceae bacterium | reverse complement strand
GGTGGAGGAAGTAATGTTGTGAAGAAAACTGTGGCAATTGGTGGGTTTTAGGAATTGGCGAATTGGTAAAAAAGGGGAAAGGAAATGCAATTTGCATTTCCTTTCCCCTTTTTTACTTCTAAAATCAGACCTATTTTATCCCATTTTCGCCAACTCGTTTTTCAAGCTAGTGATTACATCTACTGGGAAAGGATCAACTTGATTCTCTTCTGCGAGGAAGAAAGAAATCCAATCTGTCAGGCTAATTAAGTAGAGAGATTGCTCTAAAACTGTATCGCCTTTTGCATTGATTACAATTACATTGCTTGCTTTCTTCTCGAAAACCTTATGGCTCAAATCCATTCTCATGCTTACTCTTGCGTGGTCTAAAGAGCTTCTGAATAACAAAACAACTGAATTATTCAAAATCACTTCGCCTTTTTCCCATCCAACCAACTCATTGTGGTTCATTTCTGGGAAAACATTGGTGTGAGTCAATTGCTTGGCATTTTCTGTAATTTGCTGTTGGAAGCGAGTAGTTACGCCTGCAAATTTACTTCCCGAATAAGAAATTGGGAATTTCCCACTCAATTGAGAAGCAATGCTCTTCGCTTCGGAAATCATCGCTTTGCTATTCTCGTCCACCGAATCAGCCGATTTTGTAGTAATTCCCGCAAAGTCAATATTCGTCAAGTCGAATTTTTTCAGCGTGAGCAACAACAAAGTGAGGGAATAAGGCAAATGCTGACGAGGGCAAGGTGCTTCGCCTTCAAACATAATGCAATCAAAGTTTTCAGCTTTTGCCAATGCTTCCAATTTTCCACCAGTTGTAATTGCCACAATTTTTGCGCCTTTCGCTTGTGCTTTTTCTACTGTTTCAAGTGTTTCTTCTGTGTTTCCAGAGAAAGAAGAAGCAATAAATAAGGTATGCTCATTTACCCATGAAGGAATATCATATGATTTTGAAACTGATATCGGAACGGAAATATCTCCGTAAGTGATGGCATCTGCCAACGTTCCGCCAATTCCCGAACCGCCCAATCCGGCAATCAGTACATTGCGGATTTCATTCGTTGGTTGAGTTACTCTAATATCTCCACCTATTTTTACTGCTTCACGCAACATTCTGCTGAATCCTTCAAATAATTCTATCATAATTTCAATTAAGTTTTTGAATGCTTAAAGTTGGAATATTTCTAATTAAAAGCCAAAAATACGCAATCAATTCATAATCGCAATCTCATACGGTTGTTTCATGCATTTCTTGCTTGTGAAGGCAGTTAATTTTACGTGTTTTGAGTGAGTGGCTTTCATCTCTTTTTTTGAGAAGAAAGAAAACAAGAATAATTTTGTCATATTTTTTGACTAAATTGTCTAATAGAATATCAAGCAAAATCTAACTTCTATGAAAACCTCAATTACAAAAGTCATTGCCATTGTATTGGTTTGTCTTCTCTCAATTCCCGCATTTTCCCAATCCAACAAAAAAATTGGCGACTTGGCTCGTTCTAATAAAACAGGTGGGCTATTTGACTCAGGCGGAGGAGGAAGCGACTTATGGCTCATTTTGGAGTTTGCAGACCTTTTTGTGGATTTATTTATTCTCACAGGAGGTGCAGTTGGGCAATCTCAACGAAATGTTTTGGAGAAAGAAAGCTTTATTCCCAGAATCACGAGTTTAGAAGTGAGTGGGCAATACGGAGCGCTCCCAACAAACTATCAGGTTTTCATGCCCCGAATTCGAGCGCACAGAGGAATATTCTCCACAGATTTGAGAGTGAATCATAGAAGAGAAGTCAGATTGGGGGAATCAACTCCTTATACTTCTGTAGATTGGCAAATGTTGATGCTCAACCTAATTACCGATGAAAAAGTGAATCTCCGTATAGGCACAGGATTAATGTTAGAAAATGCTGATGAAGTTCAATCCTCTTTCAACGAGCATACTGTTGCGCTAGATGTTTATTTAGGTCAGCGATGGAGACTCAACGGAGAAGGGCGATTTGCATTAGATTATGGCACAAATACCACAGTCAGGCGAGAATGGAATGCACAAGCCTATTATAAACTCTTCCAGAAAAACAGAGTAGGTTGGTCAGCTTTTGGCGGAGTTTCTCACGCCAAATATTACGAGACTATCAACATTTGGGCTGTTTCGGCTGGATTGAGCATGACGGTAGAATAGAGCAAATAGTTTTTGTCATGTTGCACAGACTTTTTTTATTGGATTTCACAGATTGCCAATTGATGAGAGAAAATCAATCTTTCCGAAATTCGTCAGCAAATCCTGAGAGTTAAATAAGCCAGCCATGTGTCGCCAATTTTCGGGAATTTCTTGGCAGTTGAAAGCTTGTTTGTACTAAATCCAACAATATTCAATTTCAGGCTCAATACAAGTTTGGTTTCCCCAAAATTAAATGCGGACGGTCAGTTGCGACATCAACTAAAATCCTCTAAACAAAAAATCAAATCGAGTCTGAGCAACCAACAATTTCCCATCTGTAAAACGAAAGCTAGATGGGATAGGTTGACTGTAAGAATAAAAAAACATTTGAAATTAAAACTTAAAATGGAGTATTCTGTACCTGAAAAAAGAGAACTATCCGAAAGTGAAGTTAATTTATTAAGATACTTATTCGAAAAAGAAAAACCTGAATGGATTAACTTAATTGATAGTTTAAAAGTGATAGGAAGATGTGGATGTGGAAAATGCCCTACTATTATGTTCGGAGAAAACTATAACTCTGACGTTTTGGCTAATCAAAAACTTCTAAGGAACGGGGAATAAATAAATGCGTGTTTTGTCGCAGTTTATTTTTGAGGCTAGTTTAGGCAAAAAAGTTTGGCATAGCACCGCTACGGCAAATTTTTTTTAACGAAGAATAGCCCAAAAAGAAACAAGAGAAAGTAGCATCTTATTTAATTTCCGTTCCTAATAGACTATATTGGTAAATATGAAGAAAATAACTTGATTGGTATTTTGTTATTTGGAAATAGCCAAATACCTACTGAATTGGAATTTTACTCAATCGACTCTAAAACAGAATTGATTGAGATTTCTAAAATCCATTCTATAAAACCAAATATCAATTAATGAAACAATCATATCCTATACACGAAGCTGTATTAACTGGAGAAATCAGAAATCTTCAGTTAATAGATTGTGAGAATGATTTAAACAAACTTGATAAATTAGGACACAGTCCATTACATTGGGCAGTCTTTGGTGGTTATTTAGATATTGTAGCGTTTTTATTAGAAAAAGGAGCTAAGCCAAATATCGTCTCTGATGATGGAGTTACTCCTTTGTGGAGAGCCAAAGACTTTGGGTTAATTGAGATTCAGGATATTTTAATAAAATATGGAGGAAAGGAATAAACTACTGTCAATAAAGTATACATAGTTAATTCAAAGTCCAAAGCATCATATGGATTTTGGATTCAAATTACACAGTTTGCTGAAACAATATTCAAAATCCTCATTTGGTTCAAAAAAATCGCTTTTGTGATAAAGTAAAATGATTGTAATATTGCCAACCATAATTTATGAATTGGAGAACTAGTAAAATGGCTGTTTAAAAAAACCAGTTCTTATACTTTGCTATTTTACTATCCTACCACTTTACTATTTGTACTTACTATTTGAATTGATGAAAATAAAAATTATCAACAAGTCAGGACACCCGCTTCCTGCTTATGCAACCGAACTTTCTGCTGGAATGGATTTGCGAGCTGTTTTGGAAGAAGATGTTGTATTGACTTCCTTAGAGCGAAAACTCATTCCCACAGGCTTATTTATTGAACTTCCTGCAAGCTACGAAGCCCAAATCCGCCCAAGAAGCGGACTTGCCTATAAACATGGTTTAACCGTATTAAACTCTCCTGGCACAGTTGATGCCGACTACCGTGGGGAAATCAGGGTTCTTTTAGTCAATCTCTCCAAAGAACCTTTCACAGTCAAAAATGGCGAGCGAATTGCCCAAATGATTATTGCCAAGCATGAGCAAATCAATTGGGAGGAAGTGGAAGTTCTTTCCGAAACCGAACGAGGTGCAGGAGGTTATGGAAGTACGGGGAAAGGTTAATATAGAATTAAGAATGAAAAATTAAGAATTTGCAAATTTGTAGATATGCAAATGTTTCTACGTAGCAACAGTTTTCATTGAGAAACCTGTTAGTTGATATCAACTAAGTTTAACTGACGATAATGTATATTCAAGAAATATCAATTGACATAAAAACACAAGTTGACAAAGACGAAATTGTTGATGAATTCAGTTTACTCATGTCTTTTTATCGTAGTAATGGACAGAGGCTGGGGAGAGTCGAATCTCAGTATATTAAAAATGATAAAATAGTTTGTTTGCCATATACGCTAGAAAAAAACTCTCTTGATAAGAAGTACAATAGCTTTTATGTGAATCGGCAAATTCAAAAAATTGAAGAATTATGCCACTCTAAAATCAGAATCAAATTAGTTGGCAAGTCTTACAATGATTACAAATTTCCTTGTAAGTGCAAGAAATCTAAATTTTTCATTCTAATTACAGATTACATCACAATTGATTCGCCATTAACCTGCGGAAATTGCAATAATACTGTCCCACTTTATAGACTTCCAGCTTACGATGATTACGGATATATGCCAATTTTAAATTGGGAAACAAACTACATTTCTTGCGATAGTTTACAAATGAACTGTGAGGTTGGAGAACGCTGGGCTTTGAACCAGATGCAGAGAACAAAATCAAAACTCTCGAAACAAGGAATCAAAATATGCAAAAAAATTGAAAATTTAACTTCTGTTCCGACCTATTATTATTTATACAATTATAGGAAAGCGAAGAAGAATGAATCATCAAAACCATGTCCGAATTGTAGTAAAAAATGGTCTTTGAAAAAGCAATTACATAATTTGTATGATTTCAAATGCGACAGATGCAGGATAATTTCAACTATATCAGTTAATTCTGAATAACCAACTATTAATTTCAAATAGTAAATCTAAATTCGTATATACTCACTTGTTAAAACCAAAATAAATGAAAATTATAGTTCCTATGGCGGGGCGAGGTTCTCGTCTTCGTCCACATACGCTTACTGTTCCGAAACCATTGGTAAAAGTGGTCGGGAAACCAATAGTCCAGAACTTAGTAGAAGATTTGGCTGAAATGTGCGAAGAGAAAGTAGAGGAAATTGCCTTTATTATTGGAGACTTCGGCAAAGAAGTGGAGGTTGAATTGCTCAAAATTGCCGAGAATTTGGGAGCGAAAGGAACAATCTGTTACCAAGACCAACCGCTCGGAACGGCTCATGCCATTCTTTGTGCTGGAGATTCTCTAGACGGAAATGTAATTGTTGCCTTTGCTGATACACTTTTCAAAGCAGATTTCTCCATAGACAAATCGAAAGATGGAATCGTTTGGGTGCAACAAGTAGAAGACCCTTCCCGATTTGGCGTTGTGAAATATGACGACAATCAGGTAATTACCGACTTTATAGAAAAACCACAAGAGTTTGTTTCTGACAGAGCGATTATTGGTATTTACTATTTCAACGATGGGAAATATTTGAGAAGCGAGTTGCAGAAATTGATTGATGACAAAGTGATTGTGAATGGAGAATATCAGTTGACTGATGCACTCGAAAACATGAAGTTGGCCGGTCAGAAATTTGAGATTGGCACCGTGGGTAGTTGGCTGGATTGTGGGAATAAGATTGCCACAGTCGATACAAATCAACGCTACATGGATTTCCAAAAAGGGAAAGAGTTGGTTTCCAAATCGGCAAAAATCACTAATTCTGTACTAATCGAACCTGTCTTTATTGCTGATGGAGCAGAAATCTCCAACACAGTTCTCGGGCCTCATGTTTCGGTCGGGTTGAACACCAAGATTGCCAATTCGGTAATCTCCAATTCAATCATTCAAGACAATACGCAAATTGAACGAGCAAACATTGCCGATTCAATGGTGGGAAGTTTGGTGAAATACACAGGAAGAGCCAAAGATTTAAGCATTGGCGATTTTACAGAGATTACAGAATAAAAGCAGTTCTTTTAAAATCAAGAATTGACTACTAAAATTGAAAACAGGAAGCTGGCAGAATATATACTCTGCCAGCTTCCTGTTTTATGCACTTCAATAAAAAAAGTTCAATTTATCGAAGCACGAATAGCATAATTCTAACTACTCTCAAAATGGTAAATTTGGTATCTAAATGAGGTAATTCTATCCGATTAGTAGAGAATCTATCAAAAAATTAAAGATATAGATTTATATGATGAATATTTTTAGCTTATTTCATGGTAGTTAAATAATAATTCGTACGTTTGCATTCTCAAACAGAGAGGGACAGGAGTAACGAGTACTTGAATGTTTGAAAAGTGCAATTCCGAATTGCATTATTGTAATGATTCTTTTATAGAGTAAGTTTTTTCATAATAGTTTTGAGCGATAGAAAGGTTTAGAGATTTTCTCTAGACCTTTTTTGTTTTTACGCCTACTCCAACTCTCTGAGAAATATATTTGAACGAAAGAAAGGCTGATTGAAATAGTTTTCAACCAGCCTTTCTTTCGTTCAAACTCCACTTTTCATTCACATCAAAGTGCCTGCATTTCATTCAATTTCCTGTAAATTCCATTTTCTTTTCCTATTAGGCTTTCGTGCGTTCCACGTTCGGCAATTACCCCTTCGTTGATGACAATAATCTCATCGGCATTCTGGATTGTGCTGAGTCGGTGGGCAATTACAATGGAAGTTCTATTCTCCATTAAATGGTTCAGCGCATCTTGCACCAGTTTTTCCGATTCAGTATCAAGTGCAGAAGTAGCTTCATCCAAAATGAGAATAGGCGGATTCTTGAAAATTGCTCTGGCAATACTCAATCGCTGACGCTGACCGCCAGAAAGTTTGGCACCTCTATCTCCAATAGTAGTTTCATAGCCTTTTTCGGTTGCTTCAATAAAATCGTGTGCATTGGCAATTTTAGCAGCATGAATCACGTCTTCCAACTTGGCATTTGGCTTTCCGAAAGCAATATTATTGAAAATGGAATCATTGAAAAGAATTGACTCTTGCGTAACTACGCCCATTTGCGCATGAATACTTTCCATTTTATACTCTCGAACATCTACGCCATCAATCTTAATTTCGCCTTTTGTGGAGTCGTAGAATCGGGGAATCAAATCGGCAATGGTAGATTTTCCACCGCCCGACTGACCGACTAGCGCAATGGTTTTACCTTTTTCCACTTTAAAATTCAAGCTTTTCAACACATCTCGCTCTCCATCGTAAGAAAATGAGACATCATTAAACTCAATATCTCGCTCAAAGCCTTCCAATATTTTTGCATCAGGAGCATCTACTATTTCGATGGGCGTGTCAAGTAATTCCAATACTCGTTCTCCAGCCGCCAAACCTCTTCTTAGGTTACTATATTCATTGGTAAGCGCCTTTATTGGTCGGGTTACTTGGGAGAAAATAACGAGATAGGTAATAAATTCTGCAGCAACCAAAGTATTCTCTCCACCCTGAAAAATCAGGTAACCACCATAAAGCAAAATTCCAGAAACAATCATAATTCCAGTCCATTCAGATAATGGGGAAGCAAGTTCTCTTCGGTAGCTGAAAGATTTTAGAGAGTCCGTATAGTGCTTATTTTCAGTCTCATATTTGTTTCTCACATAACCCAATCCGCTGAAAGCCTTAATCACTCGCATTCCAGAAATAGCTTCATCAATCATAGTCAACAGGTTTCCTTGAGATTCCTGCAAGCCAGTCGCCTGCTTTTTCAATCGCTTCATCACCATACTAATCAGCCCGCCAGTAATAGGAACAACAGTAAGTGCCACTAAAGTCAAGCTTGCAGACATGGAAAAAAGCACCGAAAAATAGAAAACAATCATGATTGGCTCTTTAATAAACACAGCCAAACTTGAGGTAATTGTGTTCTCTACATTAGAAACATCATTGGTGTTTTTAGAGATAATATCTCCTTTTCTATTTTCATTAAAATACCCAACATTCATAGAAAGGACTTTATT
>JBLIFI010000208.1:0-8054 GCA_047633715.1 Flammeovirgaceae bacterium | reverse complement strand
ACTCGAAAAACAAGCAATAAAACTGGTTCAAGCGGGGCTTCCCAAGCGTCCACACTTGAACCTAATAACTTAAACTTCAAAATCATGAATTGCACTCAATACCCAAATTCACGATAGAACCAAAAAGTTTGCCGTAGCGGTGCTATGCCAAACTTTTTTGCCTAAACTAGCCTCAAAAATAAACTGCGACAAAACACGCATTTATTTATTCCCCGTTCCTTAGGGTTTGAAATCCTGATAGATTTTGAACTTTGGTCAAACTATTACCGCATTAGTCAATCAACGAATCGTTACATCAGTTTACCGCCACAATCCAACCGAGTCATGGCATAATTCAACAGGAATGAACTTTTTAGAAGTTAAATTACCATTCTCCACAACTTTCGGCTATTTTAGATTTTGGAAAAATATCAGCTTGTCCAAAATAGTTTTGGATAGCGAAAAATAGCGTTTACATGAGTCAACTAACTACACAAAAGGTTTTAAAAGTGCCTTATTTTGCCCTCATTTTCTTTTCTCTCATCGGGCTAGTTTCGGTGGGTTGGCAGGCGTGGCAGAATTTCAGGATTTGGAATGTAGATAGAAATGAGCAGACCGCTTTGAATTTAGGAATTTCGGGAATTGCCTTACTTTCCGTTTTTCTACTGGTCATTTGGCTTGTGGTAAATCTATTATTGAAAATTAGAAAGCTCCGAAAAATAAAATCCAACCAAGAAAAAGATTTAAAATTCTTGCGTGGAGAAATTACTGCCAATGAGCGAGATGTGGACATTCAAAGCCAAATGCTTTATTCATTTATGAATCAAGGTAATTTTGAAGGCTTAATGAGTTTGGCATCGGAGCTTTTGAGAGTGCAGAATGTGAGTTTTTGGCGAATGGATTCTAGTCAATCTGAAATGGAGTGTTTAGAAGCTTATTCAGAGACAAAAGGAGCTTTTCAGAAGGGTGGAACTATATCAACTTCTCAATTTCCAAGTCTGTTTAGCGTTCTGAAAGACAACGATTGCATTCAATATCCGCTAGGTTTGATGGAGGGGACGGAGTTGACAGGAGAGCCAATCCAGCCTATGGGGAGTTTGTTGCATTATACTGAAAACGAGCAAATTCAGGCAATGATGATTGTGCCTTTAGAAGTGGAAGGTACTTTGATGGGTGCGGCTTGGTTCGAGCATCGGGAAGTGGCAAGGCAATGGACGGAAAGAGACAGGAAACAAGCTTATTTCGTAACTTCTTTGGTGCGAATGAGGCTTTTCAAAGATTTGCAATATGGCATAATTGAAGAGCTTTCTGAAGGATTGACGCAAACCAACAACCTGATTAACCAAGTGAATTTGGGAATTGGCAAGTTTTCTCTCACAGAAACCTGTACAATTAACGATTCGGCTGAGGAATTGGCGAAAAAAATTGGAGAATGTGCCGTTTTGGAAGAGTCAAACGAAAATATTGCCGATTTCTTTCCATTGGGTGAAGAGGATTTTATGGGCAAGAGACTTGCTGAGTTTGTGAATGAAGAAGTCATTGAAAAGTTTGTGGAATCGAACTTCTTGCTTTCGGATTTTGAATTTGAGCGAACTGAAAACGAGAAAAGAGAAGTGTTGAAAATTAGTATTTTCAGCGCTACAAAAAATGATGAATTGAGTGGCTTATGGCTACTGGTTCAAGATATAACTCAATCCAAACAGAAGGAATGGGAAATGGAATTGCTGATTAAGAACAATTCAAACATTCTTACCATTCTTGACGAAGACAACCATATTAAGTCTGACAGCCCGAGTATTAAACAAGCAGGTTATAATCAGCAAGAGCGGGTTGGGCACAATATTATTAGTTATTTTGAGCCAAAAGATGCGGAGAGGTTGGAGAAGTGTCTTCGTATTTCCAGTCGAGTTCATTCAGAGGAAACAGCAACCAGCCTGAGAATGAGAAAAGCGAATGGGAATTGGGCTTATTACGATGCGGTTGTCAAAAAACTGAATGGAGGGGATAATTCAAATCATTCCATGTTGGAGTTGATTGATATAAGTGGGAGGATTCGGAAAGAACAAGAAATTGGAGAACAACAGCAGTTTTATAGCAGTTTGATTGAGCAGAGTGGCGAGGTGGCAATTGTGTTGGAGAAAGCAGGGGAAATCTCTTTTGAGTCTGCCAATATGAAGCAGATTTTTGGTTATGAGACTTTAGAAAGAATCGGGCGGAATGGTTTTGAATATATTCATTCGCAAAATTTACCAGAACTGGAACGGGCTTGGAAGCGAGTTTCGGAAGGGAAAACAGCTTCTCATCACCAAGATATTCAGTTTTTGCATAAAAATGGGAGTTGGAAAAATGCTGAACTTTCCATGCAACAAGGGCAACAAGGAGCAGTAAATATTTGGATTCGGGACATTACGGGCGTGAAAGAGGTAGAACAAACCTTGAAAAACCGTGCTGGTCTGATTGGAAGTTTCCTTGAGAAATCCGATAAAATATTCCTGCTCACAGACTCGAAAGGGAAAATTAAATTTGCTACAGGTTGTGTGAAAAATGCATTAGGAATTGATGCAAATAAACTCATTGGCAAAAACTTGGTGCAGTTAGCTTTAGGGAAAGAGCGAGAAGCGGTAGAGAAAAACCTGCAAGTTTTGGCGGGTAACCCGAAAGCTGATATAGAAATGCACTTGACTGTGGAAATCTCCAAAGAAAACACTCAAAAATTTGCCTTAGAATCTAGAGGCAAGGTGTTGGAGAAAGCTTATTCAGGTTTGCTTTTTGAGCTTTCTAAGATTTCCGAAGAAACAGTAGATAAAAAGACAATCATCAAGGCGAGCTTTTTCCAGTCAATTGCCAATAACCTGCCCGATGCGTTGCTATTTGTGGATTCTCAAGGGAAAATAAAATATGGAAACTTGGCAACCAAGCAACTTTTCGGTAAAATTCCAAAAGGATTATTGACTGATTTTGTCGTGGATTCGGAAAGGGAGACTATTTCGGAAATCACCCAATCCAAAGAAGGAAATATCACTTTTGAACTAGACGAAGAACAGAAAGCGGTTGAAGTCAGACTTTTCGATTTGGAAGGAAGTATTTTGAACGGTACGGTTTGGCAACTCAATCCAAAAAAAGAAATTCCTTCGGAAATAATAGAAGTGGGTGAAAGCAACTTTGCTTTGACAACAGAAAGCAATGAAGTTGATTCTGAGATGGAAGCGCAACGGAGTGCCGCCCAACTCTCTGATATTCAGCAAGAAAATGCAGGATTGAAAGAGAATATTGAGCAATTAAAACAAGCGACCGAAGTATATACGAATCAAATAAAGGAAATGTATGGGGAGTTAGGGAAGAGAAGTTCTTCGGTTGGATTGAGTGAGTCGGAGATTGATAGCCTGAAGTCCAAAATGCAGGAAATTGAATTGGTTTTGGCAGAGTCGGATGAAATGAAGGAAAATTTTGACGAAATGTTGGAGTTATTAAACCAATATCGAGAAATCAATTTGGCTTCTGACTTGGAAGTTAAACTGAAAGAACTCTCCAATTTCGAGGAATTGATTAACTTTGAAAATGCGCTGAATGAATCAAAAACATACATAGAAAAACTCCAGTCGCTTTCGAGTAACTCGAATGAGTTTGCGAAAGGCTAAGAGATTTCCAGTCTTTAAATAAGTAGTGTAACTTAAATAGTTTCCTGTTTTGAGTTTTTGACAGGTTCATTCATAGTCAAATAGAAAAGTAATAAATAGCACAACGTGCTTGTCAGGAATTTAGAATACTTGAAATAGACAAAAACCTACTATCAGTTAGTACAAAGTACTTAAATCTCTAAAAATGAAGATAACTAAACTACTCACTCTTCCATTAGTACTGCTATTTTTCTTTGTGGCAGATACCTCTGCTCAATATTATAAAAAACGACTTGATATTTGTGAACTCTACTACGAGGAAGGACGATACAAGGAGGCTGCTGCAAATGTCGATAAGTTGCTGAAGCGAATGGATAGGAGATCTGATGAGAAAGAGGCAATTCCTCGTGTTTTGTTGAGCAAAGCAAAATACCAAGAAGCTTTGGGCGACTATGATGGCTTCAAAGAAAGCATCATAAAGGCACTTGAGATGCGAAAAGAAAAAGGCATAGACAACATTGCCTACGGAGTCGCACTTTTGGATGCTTCGGCACTTTATCTCATCTATTCTGACATTGTAACTGCTGAAAGTTATTTGAATGCAGCAGAAAATACCTTGACAAATCGGGCTTCGGTAGGGACTGGCACAGAAAAAGGGCAGAAAGATTTGTACTTTGAGTCACAAAAACTCTATATCCGAGCCTTCATTAACTACTTGCGAGGATATTATGATGATGCAGATAGAGACCTAGTAAAGTTATTAGATGTAAGAGACCGCAGAATTTCGACAAGAGAATATTTTTTCAATGATGTAACTGGAGGATTTGAAGAACGAAGAGTTGGAGGAAACCAACTCCGCAGAAGAAAAAGAGAATATGTGCAGGTGTTGACTTTAGCAGGACAAATTGCTAGAGACCGAGGGGATTACTCTAAAGCAGATTCCCTTTTCAGCCAAGCAGACCAATGGATTGGGCAGAAGTTGAGGAAAACCAAAACTGATTTGGCAACTGTTCGGAATACGCAAGAATGGCTCAAACTCCGTATTGAAACTGGCGATGATTTAAAAGATGTTAGAAAGGATTTGGAAAATAATCTTTTCAGAGCTGAAAGGAGTGTAACACTCGTTCATAAAGCTTACATAGCGGCACAAGAACTTTTATTAGATTTCTATACGATTACAAATTACCCAAGAAAAGGGAAATTTGAGGATTGGGAGATGGAAACTAATGCAAGAAAGTATTACACACGAGAAAAACTCCCTTATGCAATCTATCAAAGAATCAGAGCAAAGCGAGTTTATTATAATCAAGTAAAGGGCTTCACAAGGAGAGATAAACAATTGGAAGGAGCTGAAGAAACGTTGACTTCTTTGCTGACTCCAACTGTGAGAAAAATAAAAAAGGACTCTGTCGAATTTGCGACCATTCCTAATAACCATTTAGAATATATTAAGACTTTTGAGCAGCTATATGAAATTGCCATGGCGCAAAACAAGCTAGACAGCGCACAGAGTTATTTACTTGAACTTGTAGAAGCGAACAAGCGAATTTTTGGTGAAGAATCAATTCCCTACCATTTGTCTAGAATCCAAGAAGCGGATTATTACCTCAGGTTCACAAATGACTTCGATAAGGCAGAAGGGATTTTTAAGGAAAGCTTTGAAGAGGTTTTAGCGAAACGACTCAACCATCATAGTTTCAAATATATTCATGCTTTAGATGAATATGCCACTTTCCTAGAGGTAAAAGGGAATTTTAAGGAGGCAAGAGAGCTAATAGAAGAAGGTGTGGAGTTGGCAAAAGTAAATGTGGGAGAAGACCATCCTTTTTATGCGTCCGAATTGGAGAAAATGATTGAGCTGGAGTTGGAGCTGGGAGAATACCAATTGGCAAGCGAAAATATCGATTCTGTGCTAAGAATATATGATGAATATTATAATAGACACTCCAATATTGCAGGTCAGTACTCTAAATCACTCGCAACTTCTGCTCGGTATTATGCTACACTTGGTTTATTTGGAGAAGCCAAATCCTCTCTTAATCGAGCGGGGCGTTTGCAAAAAAAGACAGTCATTTCTTCGGTTTATGCTACTGATGAAGACGATCAAGTTTTCTTACTCATCCAAACAGAAAAACTGGCTCAGGCAGAGGAATTGGTAGAAAAAGTGATTGCCCGAAGAGAGTCGGTTTATGGTTTGAAAAGTAGATTCTTAATCTCTCCATACAACCACATAACCATGATTGCCATTGCGAATGGCGATTTCCTAAAAGCACAAGAGTTCTCAGAAAAGGCTTACGACATGGCGGAAAACTATTATGGAGATAGTTCATTTAAAGTAACTGAAAGCTTGCGATTACGTGCCGAAGCAAACAGAGCTTTAGGAGCTTACGATAAAGCAGAGAGAGATTTGTCAAAAGTATTGTCCATCAACAAAGCAATTTTTGGTGAAAAACATATTCAATTAGCATCCCCATACACAGAGCTGGCACTTACTAAACTATATGGTGGTAAAACAGAATTAAAAGAGGTGGAGAGACTGGTAAAAGAGTCTGTAGTAATTATTTCTGCTACTTTAGGGTCTGATAATCCTGTTTACGCAGAGGCATTGCAGACCTTAGCTTTAGTAAATACCGAAGCAGGAGATTATGAAGAGGCAGAGAGAAATCTGACTATTGCCAATGATATTTGGGTTCGTAAACTAGGTACAGAAAAGAACACGAATAGTGCCGAGATTCAACTGCTTTTGGGAGATGTAGAAATCGGCAAAAAATCTTTTGAAGAAGGACGAATAAAATATACAGAAGCAAAGAAACTGTATAAAAAGATTTTCAATGACAAACACCCTTCTTATATCCGTTCAGTAGCTCGTTTAGGTAGGGCAAACTATATGTTGGGGAATTTGAAAAAATCTATCAAATTCACAGAGGAAGCCTTGGCAAATCATGAAGAAGTGATTGATAAGTTTTTTAGAGCGATGAGTGAAGCAGAGAAATCTCGTTTTTGGAATACAATCCGTGGAGATTATGAGTTTTTCAATACCTTGGCAATTGTCGCTTCCGACAAGAAGAAGAGCATGATTGGGAAGATGTATGACAACACGCTTGCTACCAAAGCAATTTTGCTGAACTCTTCCATTAAAGTAAGAAACACAATCCTTACAAGTGGAAACGATAGTTTGATTGCCAACTACGAACGTTGGGAAGGCAAGAAAGAGCAGTTGATTGAAGAATTGGGAATGAACAATGAACAACTGAAAGAAGAAGCACTTGACCCTAAGAAGACTCAGAAAGATATTGAAGACTTAGAAAGATTACTGAGTGCCCAATCGAGTTTGTTTGATGCAAGTAGCGATGAAGAAGCAATCACTTGGAAAAACGTGCAATCTGTTTTAAAAGATGATGAAGTTGCCGTAGAAATATTGAGATTCAGGCACTTTACAAATAAGTTTACTGATTCTGTAGTTTATGTAGCTTTGGTGGTTACACCAAAAACATCGGGTGCACCTAAAATGCTGGCAATTCCGAATGGAAATGATTTGGAAGGCAGGTTTATGAAATACTACAGAACCTGTATTGAATATAAAATTGAAGATAAATTTTCCTACGAAAACTATTGGCGCCCCATTGACCAGTTCGTAGCAGAAGGAAGTAAGGTGTATTTATCTGGAGAAGGTGCTTACAACCAAATTAACCTAGAAGCTGTTTTAAATGACAACGGTTCTTATGTGTTGGATAATAGCAATATCGCACTTGTGAGTAATACCAAAGAACTTGTAAAAGCTCGTTCAGGAAAAGAGAAAGTTTCTTTCGGGGAAAAGAATGATAAAATTACCCTTTTCGGAAACCCAGAGTTTTACCCAAGTAGTGCAGAAGGAGTGAGGGCAATTCCGCAGTTGCCAGGAACTCAGGCCGAGGTTTCTGCCATTGATGAAATGTCTACTAAAAACGATATCCATACTTCCATGAAAATCAATGCGGCAGCTACTGAGGAAAGTGTAAAGGCAATGAGAAGCCCGAAGGTTTTTCATATTGCCACGCACGGCTACTTTTTACCTGATGAAAAGGTAAGTAGTGAAAGTGATTTGGCGAAAGAGCAATCTGTTTCCAATCCATTGTTGCGTTCAGGAATTCTGCTGACCAATGCAGGGCCATTGATGGCGAGCGATAATGTGTATGCCTTTAACAAACAACCTGGCGTACTTACTGCTTATGAAGCATTGACATTGCGTTTGGAGAATACAGAATTGGTGGTTTTGAGTGCCTGCGAAACAGGTCGTGGAGATACCAAGGTAGGCGATGGAGTTTACGGATTGCAACGAGCATTTCTTGTGGCAGGGGCAGATGCACTCATCATGAGTTTGTTTAAAGTAGATGATGAAGCCACCAGGAAACTGATGGTTTACTTCTATGACAATTGGCTAAACAAAAAAATGGATAAGCGTAAGGCTTTTATTGAAGC
>JBLIFI010000207.1:0-8100 GCA_047633715.1 Flammeovirgaceae bacterium | reverse complement strand
GAAGCCTTTTTGAGCTTGGTAAATGGGAAATTTAAAGACAATACCAGTAAACTAAAAAATATTAAAACTCCCACGCTTATCATTTGGGGAGAGAATGACGAATGGATTCCCGTAGAATATGCCTATAAATTCCATAAAAAAATCCCCAATTCTAAACTGGTGATTTACGAAAATGTAGGTCATATCCCAATGGAGGAAGCTCCAAAAATGACCGCACAAGACTTTCTCCAATTTGTTGGGGCAGTAAAATTACCTAAAGTGGAGAAAAAAGAAGAAGAGTTGGTAGCGTAGGAAAGTACAAAGTCGTAAGTCTTTAGTCCAAAGTGATTCCCTAACCAAATGAAGTCAAAACTTAGGTTGTATTATTATTTATTTCCTATTGTGACAGTATATCTGATACTGGTGAGCTTGCTTTTTAGCTATATAGCATTGAAGGCTTTTGAGGATTCAAATTTTAAAGAAGCATATTCGGTTTTATTATTTACCATCGTGATCTGTTTTATTGACATATTCATGATTTATATAATGCGTTTCAGATGCGACTTAGTTAGAATTAACAAAGAAGGGATTGAATTGAAAAAGATATTTTGCCTTGGAAAACGCAAGTTTTTTCCTTTTTCCCAATTCTCATTATTTCCATCTTGGGAATACTCTAAAATTGGAACAGGTCAGAAAATAATAGTTTGTGTGGAAGGAAAGAGGATAACTGAACTGTCTGACTCTTCCTATTCAAACTATGAAGAACTTCTCAAAGTTTTGGAAAAACATACTGATTTTCAGCCATTTATTGCGGATTCATATTGGGCTCAATTTAAACAAGCATTGAGCTAAAAATCAACAAATTGCCCAATTAGCAAATCATCACATCAATTTCCCCTTGTAATCTCTTTGAAAAGCCCCATGATTTCTTCATTGGGCTTTTGTCCATTTTTGTGCAGGAAATACTCCTCAAACAAGGCTTCACGGCTTTGGGTCAAATCAATTTGGTTGGATTGAGTGGATTCCGAATCTTGTTTTCGTATTTCTGGGATGATTACCATAATTCCGTCATGCACATTCATCAACTGCTTTTTTACCGAAGCCTCTAGGAAATTATCGCTTACCAAAGTCATTTCCACAAAGGAATCTTGGTTGGAGCTCAACCATTCTAAAGCAGTTTCCAATTCCTCAAATCGTTTCCGAGCCAGTTTTTTGCCTTCTGTGAGTGGAACTCGCTCAATTTTGGCTGGTTGATTCGGCTCTAAATCCACAATCATAACATATTTCTGCTGATTTGCCTCGCTGAAACTATATTCCAGCAAACTTCCGCTATAAACCACCTCGCCAGAATGCCCTTCCACAGAATGTTGTCGGTGCAAATGTCCCAAAGCGGTGTACTGAATTTGTGAAGGAATATTTTCTGTATGAATTGCCTGTGCTCCGCCAATGTGCAGAATTGGGCGTTCATCTGAGGGCTCTTCCAGCTTCGTTCCGCCTTTTTTCATCATAAACAAATGACTTACTAAAATATTTACACCTTCCGAATTACAATATCTATCGGCTAGTTGTTTCCAGTTTTCCGCCAATTGGCTTCTCAATTCAGTTTCCGTGTCTTCTGTTCCCAGAAAAGATTTGAGTCTTGCTTCATTAGCATAAGGAGTCAACAAAACTCGAAGTGGATAGCTGAAATTAGGCAGTTGGAGTTCTATAAACCCCAAATCACTCTGAGTAATTTCCACGCCCGACTCCAACCTGAAAGGCTTTATTTCTGTGTTCGGAAAGCCAGAAAATAAAATCCCACATACTTTTGCCAACGGGTCTGGAGCTTCAATTCTGTCTGCCGAGTCGTGGTTTCCCGCAATGGCAATGACTGGGCGAGTGCCATTTTTTGCCAATTTGTTCAACACTTGGTAAAATAACTCAGTTGCTTCCGTGGGCGGATTAAATGTATCATATAAATCTCCCGCAATGACAATCGCATCTGCATTTTCAGAGTCGGCAATCTGGCAAATTTCCTCCAAAACGGCTCTTTGTTCCTCAATCCGAGAGAAATCATATAGTTTTTTGCCTAAATGCCAATCGGCTGTGTGAAGAATACGCATAGTTTTATTTGTGATTTACGATGGATGATTTGAAAATTTTCAAATGATTCTTTAAGCTGGAATTGCACAATGAACTCCCCAAAATCTAATGTCTAGTATCTATTGTCTAATATCTTGTTTACCTTTGCAGATTGGAAATTTTGGAGGAACTGTTTTCTTCCAACATATTCCCAAGCAACACAATCCAACCAAAGCAACAACAACTGTTTTGATTATGCCAAGAACTGTTTTTTTTGGCTAAAAAGGCAAGTGAGATAAATCTATTTTTCTCTAATGTCTAAAATCTAATGTCTTATATCTAAGTTTTTAATATTATGTCGAATATAATAGCCATTGTGGGCAGACCAAATGTAGGCAAATCTACGCTTTTCAATCGTTTGGTGGAAAGGAGAGACGCAATTATAGATAATACTAGTGGAGTAACCCGAGACAGGCACTACGGAAAGTCCCAATGGACTGGCAAATTCTTTACCGTGATTGACACAGGAGGTTACGTAGTTGGTTCAGAAGATAATTTTGAGGGAGAAATTCGTGCGCAAGTGAAATTGGCAATGGAAGAAGCCGATGTTTTGCTTTTCGTAGTAGATGTTGATGCTGGGCTTACGGGTTTGGATAAGGATTTTGCCAATGTGGTTCGGCAATCTGAAAAACCTGTTTTTGTTGTCGTCAACAAGGCAGACAACAACGAAAGGCGAGCTTATGTAGGCGAGTTCTATGAAATGGGTTTCAAGGAGATTCATCCAGTTTCTGCTATCAGCGGTTCTGGAACAGGAGATTTACTAGATGCTGTGGTTTCACATTTCCCCGAAGAAGAGGAAGATGTTGCGAGCGATTTGCCAAGAATTTGTGTGGTAGGAAGACCAAATGCAGGTAAATCTTCTTTCGTGAATTTACTTTTGGGCGAAGAACGAAGCATTGTAACCGATGTGGCAGGCACAACCAGAGACTCAATAAATGCACATTACAATGTTTTCGGAAAAGATTTTATTTTGACCGATACGGCTGGATTGCGTAGGAAAGCCAAAGTGAAGGAGAATATTGAATTCTACTCGGTAATGCGAGCGGTGCGGGCAATCGAGAATTCGGATGTTTGTATCGTGATGATTGATGCCACAAGAGGCTTAGAAAGTCAAGATTTGAGCATCATTAGCTTGGCTCAGAACAACCGAAAGGGAATCTTGATTATGGTAAATAAGTGGGATTTGATGGAGAAGGAAACCAACACAGCAAGAGATTACGAGAAGGAAATTAAGACAAAACTGGGTGGAAACGAATACATTCCAGTTCTTTTTACTTCTGTATTAACGAAGCAACGGGTGTTCAAGGCAATTGAAATAGCGGTTCAAGTTAATGAAAATAAGAACAGAAAGGTACCTACCTCAAAATTGAATGATGTGTTGCTGAAAGCAATTGAACGAACTCCGCCACCATCGCACCGTGGGCATCATATCAAAATAAAATATATTACCCAATTACCCACTCACTCGCCCGTATTTGCCTTTTTCTGTAATCACCCAACACATATTAAAGAGTCTTATACTCGATTTCTAATCAATAAAATCAGAGAACATTTCGAGTTTGAAGGCATTCCATTGAAGATAGTTTACCGAAAAAAGTAACATCATTTCTTGAAATCGTCATATATTGTTTATATTTGCCCTCGTATTATGAAGGAATGGATAACTAAACTAACTTAGTATGAAAAGGATTTTAGCATTTGTAATGATTAGCGGAATGCTGTCTTTTGTGGCTTGTAGCCAAAATGAAGTAGCAGCTCCAAAAAAAGGAAATATATCTCACTCTGAATAAAGAGTAGAAAGATGAGCAAATTCATATTTGCTCATCTTTTATAATTTCTCACTCAAACGTTTTTGTGATTTTAGATAATCAATATGAGTTCGGAAAAGCGTTCTAAAAATTTAGAACGCTTTTTTTGATTCCCACAGTAGAGGAATTGGCAGCTTGCTGACTTGGTTTGTCTTCTGAATAGTATTTTATGGGGAGTTAGTATATAATTCCATATAATTTTCACTTTCTTTGCAACATCTTACAAACAGGCAGAACGCCACTTTCTGCAAAACACCACCTAAATATCCTCTATGCCAAACATTTACTAAGTCAGAATCAAACCCATATCGTCAAAGTTTTTGGGAAACGATTCTAAATTTCTGACTTCTTTACCCACATTCAATGTTGTACGCTTAAAGAGATAAAAAATGCTTAAAAAGATTCTTCTATCAGTTTTTTTACTGATTGGCTTTATTGGCTTTGTTCATGGTCAATCCCAAATTCTTGGTCAAGATACTACTCGAAGACCTATTATTACCGCTGTTCCTTTTCTAACCATTGCCCCAGATGCCCGTGCAGCAGGAATGGGAGATGCAGGTGGGGCACTTTCGGCAGATGCCAACGCAACTTATTGGAATGCGGCAAAACTTGCTTTCATTGAAACCAATGTAGGTGGTTCGCTCTCGTTCACGCCTTGGTTGGCGAAGCTGGTAGATGATATGTATGTTTTCTACGGCTCTGGCTACAAGAAACTAAGCGATACAGAAGCGATTGGAGCTTCTTTACGCTATTTCGATTTAGGAGACATTACTTTTACAGATAGTCAAGGAAATGTAGATAGTGAAGGGAAACCAAAAGAGTTCTCTCTTGATTTGTCTTATTCCAGAATACTTTCAAAGACTTCTACAAAAGGCTTTGGAATGGGTGTTACAGGTCGATTTATTCATTCTAATCTTACTAGTGGTCTTGTGAGTACTACCGCTAAGCCAGGCAATACTGCTGCAGTAGATTTAGGTGCTTTCTATGAAAACAAAGGTTTGTTAGTTGGCGGATTGGCTTCTACTTTGAGAATGGGAGCACAGATTTCCAATGTAGGTATCAAGATTTCCTACTCAGACGCAAACTCCAAAGATTTTCTTCCCACCAATCTTCGTTTATCTAGTGCGCTAACTACCGAAATTGACGGATTCAACAAATTCACAGTTTCTTTAGACGTGAACAAGCTGATGGTTCCATCTCCAGATGAGAACAATCAATCTCCAGACAAAACCTTGATTCCCGGAATGTTTGGTTCATTTTCTGATGCCCCTGATGGCTTTTCTGAAGAGTTGCAAGAATTGGTTATTGCTGTGGGAGCAGAATATTGGTACAATGATATTTTTGCCATTCGAGCAGGTTATTTTAATGAGCATGAGTTGAAAGGTGCTAGGAAATACTTTACGGCTGGAGTTGGTTTTAAATACACCAAATTTGCATTTGATTTTGCTTATCTAATTGCAGCAAAACAAAACAATCCGCTTGAAAATACACTTAGATTTACCCTAATGGTAAATGTTGATTCTCTGAAAGAAGGGGAATAAACTAAGTGACATAGCTTAAATAAAGTCTTAGTCCAAGTTTTTAAGGTTTCAATTTGAGCGAAATACAAAAAAATAAATAGCACAACGTGCTTAATTTAGATAAAAATAAAAAGTCATTGCTTCATTGTGATGGCTTTTTGTTTTTAGAAATCAACAACCTGTTTATGCAATGAGAGTTTTTGCGATTGATTACGGAACGAAAAGAACGGGCTTGGCAACCACAGACCCACTCCAGATTATATGTACTGCATTGGAAACAATCCACACAAAGGATTTATTCGATTTTGTGGAGAATTATTTGAAAATGGAAAAAGTGGAATGTTTTGTGTTAGGTCATCCGAAAAGATTGGATGGCACAGAAAATAAAATTATGCCTTTGATTGTGGGCGTGCAACGGAAATTGCAAAAACTCTATCCTGATAAGCCTGTGCACCTAGAAGATGAACGGTTTACTTCTAAAATGGCTTTCGCTGCATTGCTTGCCAATGGGGCAAAAAAGAAAGATCGAAGAGAAAAAGCAGGGAATATTGATAAGATAAGTGCTACAATCATTCTTCAATCTTTTATGGAGCGTAGAAAGCTTTGATGCAGAAGACTCTGACGTAGAAAATCCTAAAAAACGATTACTTTTGCAGAAATAATAAATTTCAAAAACAGAAAAATACTTAGATAGATGATATTTCCTATTGTGGCATATGGCGACCCCGTTTTAAAGAAAAGAGCCCAAGATATTCCAAACGATGGTTCGGTAGATATAAAAAAGTTGAGCGAGAATATGTATGAAACCATGTACAACGCAAGTGGAGTTGGCTTGGCAGGGCCACAGGTTGGGTTGAGTCAACGGATTTTTGTGGTAGATGCACAAGGAATGGAAGATGAAGATTCGGAAATAAAGGGGTTAAAGAAAGTTTTCATAAACCCAGAAATAATTGAGGAGATAGGCGAGGAGTGGGGTTTTGAAGAAGGTTGCCTCAGTATCCCCGATATTCGTGGAGAAGTGGAACGAAAACCACAAATAAAAATAAAATATTACGATACCGACTGGAATGAACATATTGAAGAATATGATGGGATGACTGCAAGAGTTATACAACACGAATATGACCATTTAGAAGGCATTCTTTTCACAGATAAAATTTCTGCTTTCCGTAAAAGATTGCTGAAAAACAAACTTGCCAAAATCAGCAAGGGAAATATTAAGCAGACTTACAAAATGCGTTTTCCTACTCAGAGAAACTCTGTTAAATAGCTATTTAGCGATGAAAGGTCAAGGAGTTTGCTAAATCAAAGATTACATTTATTATATCAATAATATACTAGAATGACCAGACAAGAAAGATTGCAGTTTTGCAGAGTTTGTGAAAATCGTCAAAATTCAGATAAAGGTCTCATTTGTTCAATTACAAGTGAAAAAGCTGATTTTGATGCTACTTGTGAGAACTTTGTGATGGATGAAAAGGCTTATGCGCAACGAAAAGCAAGGGAGGAGTAGATCGAGCATGAGGAAGCAGAAGGTGATGGCGGTTTCTTTGCTTCGGAACAAAAAGGAATAAAGGGCGGAGTAGTGATGATTGCGATTGCAATTGTTTGGTTTGTACTTGGTTACATGGCGGGCTACATTTTTTACTATCCTCCAATATTGTTCTTGGTTGGTGTATTTGCTTTGGTCAAAGGAGTAATTGAGCGAAATGTGAGTGGCAAGAAGAAAGAATAAATGCTATTGTAAAAGAATATATGTCTGAAAATATCCGAATTTCCCTTATTCAATCCAATTTGCATTGGCAGGAGCGAGAAGCTAACCTTGCCATGTTCGAGGAGAAAATTTGGGGAATTGAAGGCGGAACAGATTTGATTGTTTTACCTGAAATGTTCAACTCTGGGTTTACCATAGAGGTTGAAAAAGTGGCAGAGCCTATGAACCTGACCACATTCAAATGGATGAAGCAACAGGCAAGCCAAACAAAAGCAGCCATTGTTGGAAGTTTTGTGGTGATGGAAAAGGGCAGTTATTATAATAGACTAATTTGGATGTTCCCTGATGGGAGTTTTCAATCTTATGATAAAAGGCATTTATTCAGAATGGAAAATGAGCATAAAACTTTCAGTTTAGGTAAATCCAAACTCATTGTGGAATGGAAGGGCTGGCGATTTTGTCCGCTAATTTGTTATGATTTGCGTTTCCCTGTTTGGAGCAGAAATAAGAGTCTGGAATACGATTGCCTGATTTATGTTGCCAACTGGCCCGCATCAAGAATTTCGGCTTGGGAAACACTTCTCCAAGCAAGAGCGATTGAGAACCTCAGCTACTGCGTGGGAGTGAATAGGGTAGGGGAAGATGGGAATGGTATTGCCTACAATGGGGAATCTAACATAATAGATTTTAAAGGAAATGAATTGTTAGAAAAGGATGGAAATGAGGAAATAAAATCCATCGAATTGAATTTGGGCGAGCTTCATGCTTATCGGAAGAAGTTTCCAGCTCACCAAGATGCGGACGCATTTGAACTACACTAGATTATGGGGATTTCTGAGCTTATTGTTGGTCCCATATATATCGCCCTAGCGATTCTTCTCCTTTTTTTGATTCGCCCATACTTTACAAACCCGAGGAACAAGCCATTATTTATTCCAGCATTCTTATGTAAGATATT
>JBLIFI010000206.1:0-8111 GCA_047633715.1 Flammeovirgaceae bacterium | reverse complement strand
GCTCTCTTCGCAGAGGACTCAACCGCTCATTTTGGAGTTTGATATTTTGGGAGACGATTCCGATTATTACGAAGCGAAAATTATTCATTGCAATGCAGATTGGACTGTTTCCAACGAGGTGGCAATCAACTATTTGGAAGAGTATAATGAGTTCAACTTGGCGGAGTATGAAATGGCTTCCAACACGAGAGTGAATTATACGCATTACAAATTTCAACTGCCTAGAGTGAAATTTTCAGGAAATTATTTGCTGAAAATATACATAGAAGGCGAGGAGGAAGATTTGGTCATCACTCGCAGATTTGTAGTTTATGAGCAAAAAACCTTGGTTGGAATCAGACAGAATACGGTTTTAGGAACTTCCGATTACCTGCGAAAACAACAGGCTGATTTCACAGTCAACTACAGCGCACTCCAACCGCTAGACCCAAATAATGATTTCAAAGTGGTGGTTAGGCAAAATTACCGTTGGGATAATGCAATCACCGATTTAAAGCCTCGGTTCGCCAACTTGGCAAAGAAAACGCTCGACTATAATCAGAACGATTTAAGCAATACTTTTTGGGGTGGAAATGAATTCAGGCATTTCGATTTTGGGACTTTCCAGCGTGTGGGCTACAACATTTCAACAGTCATTAAGACAGATACAATTACGCAAGTTGTTCCTTATAAAGACAAGCCGAGGAATGAGCTTGCCTACAACTCGCAAGCCATTGATTTGAATGGCAGATTCGTGATTGCCAACCGAGATTTTTTGCCAGAAACACAAGCAGATTACTCAGAGGTTTTACTAGAATTGGAAACGGGAAACCCACTTACTCAGGAGATTTATGCAGTTGGCAGTTTTTCAGATTGGCAAATCCGACCTGAAAATAAAATGATTTATCAGCCCAAAAAAGGAGCTTATTACAACACACTCCTGCTGAAACAAGGAGCGTATGATTATATATATGTGGAGAAAGGCGCAACGCAAAACTCCCTAGAAGGGAATTATAACCGTACTAGAAATATCTATGATGTGATTGTCTATTTCCGCCCTTTTGGAGCGAGAGGAGACCGTGCCGTGGGTTATGGAGCGATTGGGGAGTGATATTTTTAGTAACTCATACTACACAGTATAAAAATATGGTTCTCTGACAAATTTTGTGGAGGTCAAAAATAGCTCAAATTAGTTACCTAATCTGGAGGCTGTGATTGATGATTATTCCTTATTTCGTACTTCATGGAACACATCAACCACAAAAATTGTCAGACAACCAAAAATATTTTTTTTGTTGGATTTCGTAGCTTGTTTATTGGTGAGAAGAAATTAGTCTTTCCAAAAATTTGGTATCAAATTTTGAGAATTAACCCAGTCAATTGTATGCTGCCAAAAAAAATTTATCAACCCTCCAAGGCTGAAACCCTTGGAGGATTTTTACAATAAAGCTAGCAATTTCTTCCCATCCATCACGCCATATTTTGAATTTGGTCTAGCATATCTCCTGAAATAGCGACTACTGCCGAACGGGGCATGCTCGTTCCTCCTTCTGGCCAATGGCTCGTGAATTTATCAAGAGATTCAGAGGTTTCTCCAGGATGTTGCACGCTCAGAAAAAGGGTTTTACGGTCGGGTGCGAAGAATGGACCTGTGAGTTCGGCATCGTTTGGGGCGCTGGCAATCTGGATTACCTGACCAGCCTGTTTTCCTGAACGAGGCACTAAAAACAATCCGTTGTTTTTAAATGATTTATAGGTTTTGTTGCCAATACTACTTCCTGAAATATCAGAAGTAAACCACAAATTACCTGCGTGGTCGAATGCTAAGTTGTCTGGGCAGGAAAATCCTGTTTCTTTCCCTCCAGCTAAAAATGTATCTGACTCAAAGGTAAGTGATTCATAATCTCCATTTGTTTCTTGTATTTTCAGTATGCTTCCATGATAATTCCCTTTGGGTTTATTGTTTGTGAGACTGATGAACACATCTCCTGTAACAGGGTCTACCTCAATATCTTCTGGTCTGTCTAGTAATGTACCTCCGACTAATCTGGCTGCTTTTCTCACATGAATCAGAACCTCTGTTTGGTTCTCGAAATTTGTTTGCAGAATGGGTTGGGAAGCATAATCAAGGGATTCCCAACGTCCATCTTTTGTGTTCGCCACATACAAAGTCCCTTCTTTTAAGGAATTGGGTTCAGATGAAATGAATTTGTAGAGGCATTCATCATTATGGTCGTCTCCTGTGTAAACGGCAATTCGTCCATCTTTAAGTGGAGCAATTGTAGCGCATTCATGTGAGCACCTTCCGAGTGCCACATGTTTCTGTGCTTCTCCAGTAAGAGGATTGACTTCTACTACCCAACCATAATGCTCGGTGGGATAATCGAAATAATCTAGCCATTGCATATCGTACTTATTGCGTTCAATCTCGCCTGTTTCTAGATTGCGTTCTCCATAAAAACCATCATAGTTTTCTTCGCAGGTCAAAATTGTTCCCCAAGGAGTTACTCCACCCGAACAATTAGCAAGAGTTCCAATGGCTTGGTCAGCTCCCTGAATGGGAGAATCCCAGTTGAAAGGAATGGGCGTTCGTGCTGTGATTCTTCGATTATATTGGCTGTCAGCAACTAATTGCCAAGAATTCCCTTCCTTTTTGATATGCAGAATACTTCCTCCTACCGTATTTTGCTCTTTCTCTACTTGACTTTTTGTTTTCTTGCTATCTCTAGATAAACTATTTACAAAAAGCGTATCTGTATACTCATGATTCACCCAAAGGATTCCTTCTTCCTTTTTATCTTCTAATGGAATAAAAGCAGTATAGTCGTTATTGAAGCCAAAACGTTCGGTTTCGGAAATCAAATCATCCCACTTTATCAATACTTGATAATCCATTCCTTCAGGTAAAACTAGCTCATCGTTGCTAGAAGGTGGAATTCCTACAAACTCCTTTAACACATTGTCATTTTGATTATCATTCGCTTGGGAACATGCAACCAACAAACCCGAAGGAATTGCCATCATAACAGTTCCTTTTCCTAAAAACTCCAAAAATGTTCTTCGTTTCATTTCTTCTAAAATATAAATAATGGATTTTATCTGTAAGTGAAAGAGTTTAAATAACAAGCCAACTGGGGTACTTTATTTAATTTCTTTCACTAAGTAGTTGGATATGTATGATTGTGAGTTTAAAACCCAGTCTCTAGCTTATCACTTGCTCAATATCTCTTTATCTTTCTGATAATAGCTTGGAAATTTGTAATCTGAATATTTGAATAGCAGGTAAAACAGAAGATGAAACCCCTAATAGCAATACTATCAGAAATAAATAAAACTCTTCTATTAGCAAACACTCAAAGCCAAAATCGAACTGAAAATTGGAGAAACCTAAACTACTGAATATCAATAATAAAGAACGACTCAGCATAATACCAACTCCAAAACCCAATAATGTCAATATCAACCCTTCTTGCAAAACCAAAGTAACTAATTGCCAGCGAGAAGCTCCGAAATTTCTTAATAATGCCATCTCGTATTTCCGTTCGGAAATTGCATTATACAAGCCAATGAATATGCTGAAACAGGAAACAATCATAATAGAACTAGCCAACCACCGTAATAATTTGATGCCTTCGTCCATCAAACCTATGAGTCTATGAATTTCATAGGAAGGAATTGCGGATTGCATAGTTGTTTTCTCATTTACATACCGCGGAAGTTGCATCACTCCCATGGGACTTCTGAATTTAATGAGCATTGCCGTGATTTCATGATGTTCTTCCTCTTCCTCAACATTATGATGGTGTTCAGAATGTTCTTCTGAATGTATGTGGGAAATTTCTTTCTCTATGCCCTCTTCGTGCTTGTGAGATTCCCAAACACTCTCTTGTGGAGTCAATAGTAGTTTGTCCAATACGGTTCCGTTGGATTTTAGAATCCCGACAACTTTGAAAGGATGTGAAGCATGTGATTCTCCTTCCGCTCCAAATCCATGTTGACTATAAAAAATTTGCCCTAATTCTAGTTTCAACTGATTTGCAACAGTAGCACCCACAACAATTTCAAATGGATTTTGGAATAAATCTCCTTCCTGTAACTCTCCCCGATAGAGATTCAAATATTCCTTTTCTGTCCCCACAATCCTGAAGCCTTTGTAACTGTCTCCATAAGAAAGTGGAATGGCATTTTTCACTAAAGGGTTTTTAGCTATTTTGCTAGCTTCCTTTTTAGAGATATTTCCTGTAGGCGAATCAATATGAAAAACAGAAGATAAAACAAGTTGTAATGGACTTCCTTTTGCTCCCAAAACCATATCAATTCCTTCTATATTACGATATAGCATCTGCTCAAATTGCTTTCCAATATGAAGCATTAAAGAAATAAGCATGACACTCAAGCCTAACAAAACAATACTTAATATCGCTCCTAAAGGTCGTGTTATGATATTTTGCCAACTAAGTTTTAGGAAATTCATTTGTTTGGACTAAGTATTTTATACTATTTATTAGCGTTTACCGTAAAGATAGAGCATGCCTTATCTTTACGGTAGCAAACTATTTCATGAACCCCGAACTCACTTTCCCAAAGCATTTTTATTTTGAGCATAGCTTTAAATGAAACTATTGAAAATTCAAAATTGGGGAATACCTCAAGCCCGACTACCTAAAATATTCTATTTGTCATTTCCTAAAGCTGATAGATTTAAAACCTGATTGAAATAAGGTTTAAGCCTGCTGTCATGTGTAATAACAATCAAGCTGGCTTGGGTTTGGCTCGCTTGCTTAAGAAGTAGCTCCATTACTTTATGGCAATTTTCATCATCTAAACTTGCAGTAGGTTCATCTGCCAGAATGACTTGGGGCTGATTAATAGTCGCCAGCACAATTCCTGCTCGTTGGCGTTCGCCTTGGCTCAACGAATGAGGTCTTTGATGAATTTTGTCAGCCAATCCTATTTTTTCCAAAGCATCTAAACAACGCTGTTTATCTGGTTTGAGCTTACCAATTTTCTGAATCAGTAGCAGATTGTTTAGTAGACTTATTGCATTGACAAAATGCGAGTGCTGAAAAACTAAGCCAATATGTTTCCCTCTGAATTGGTCTAATTTTTTCGAAGAGATTTGGCAGATGTCCTGATTATTAATAATGATTTCGCCCTTTTTAGCTTTCAGTAGGCCAGCCAAAAGATGCAGAAAGGTGGTTTTACCAACTCCTGATTTTCCAAGAATTAGCAAGTGTTCTCCTTTCTGCAATTGAATGTCTGGAAACGAAAAACTGTTGACTGAATCATAGCTGAATTTGAGCGATTGGGTTTGCAATATATTCATGACTTTTCTGAAAATTCAAAATCCACCAAAAACAATAACTTACCATTGCGGAAAAGGGTCTTCTACTTTTTTGCCTTGTGCAATAATGGCGTCAGCTTCCGATTCAGTACAAAGACAGGCGTTCAATTCGGAAACAATTTGGTCTTCATCTAGGTCTTGCCCAATGAATACCAACTCATTTTTTCGGTCTCCATAATTTTTATCCCAGTCACTTTCTATCAATGGCTGATTCTCTACAAAAGGCACAAACTGAGTGCGTTCCTCAAAGCTCATACTCGCCCACCAAACCCCTGCTTTTTCTGCTTTCAGAGAACCTCCCGCCTGCGAAAAATTGATTGCGTCTGAAGCACGAGAGCCAATCCAGAATAATCCTTTACTTCTGATAATATTTCCAGGAAATTCTTGGGTCAGCCAATTCCAGAAACGTACAGGATGAAAAGGAGAGGAAGTTCTGAACACAAAAGAGCTAATTCCGTACTCTTCGGTTTCAGGCGTATGCTCATTGTTCAGCTCCTGAATCCAACCAGCCGATTCCGAAGCCTCTTCGAAGTCAAAGGAATGCGTGTTTAAAACATCCTTAACAGCTATCTTACTGAAACTAGAATTGACAATTTTTGCTTTTGGATTGAGCTTGCTAATAATTTCTTTCAATTCTTTGAGCTCTCCTTCGGATACTAAATCTGTTTTATTGAGGATGATTACATTGGCAAATTCCACCTGGTCAGTCAAAAGATTCACAATGGTTCTTTGGTCTTCCGCATCGTCTGTCATTTTACGGTTCACAATTGTATCAGCCGAAAGGAAATCGTTGAGGAAGTTGAAAGCATCCACCACAGTTACCATTGTGTCTAGCCTAGCAAACTTTCCCAAATCAATTCCATTTTCGTCATCTTGGAAAGTGAAGGTTTGAGCAACGGGAATGGGTTCGCTAATTCCCGTACTTTCGATTAATAAATAATCAAATCTGTCTTGCATAGCGAGCTTCTCAACCTCAATCATTAAATCTTCACGGAGTGTACAGCAAATACATCCATTACTCATCTCTATTAGTTTTTCTTCTGAACGAGAAAGTGTATTTTCATTTTCCACCAATCTGGCGTCAATATTCACTTCACTCATATCATTTACGATTACTGCCACCTTCATGCCTTCCTTGTTATGAAGAATGTGGTTTAGTAAAGTTGTTTTTCCAGCACCTAGAAATCCTGACAAAACGGTAACTGGTAATTTATGATTAGCGGTCATGGTTATTCTAATTTAAGAGTTTTAATAAAATGGTGGTTAGTTCCATACTGTCGTATTTGTATCTAGCCTCAAAACAAGACGATGTTCTTTTGGAGTGGTAACTTCGGGAGATTTATGCAACAGGGGCGGAAACTCTTCCGTAGCAGACATTGCCCCTCGAAATAACAGCACATCGCCTTCGGTTAAAGACTGCACATTCGATTCGTTTATTTCTTTTGGAGATTTAGGTTGCGCTGCTGGGCTGACAAAATCAGTCCCCACGCCTCGGTAAGTGCACAAGAGACGGTAATCTGTCACATCAGTATGGAATTTTCTGCACATTCCACTTTGGAGAGTGAAAAATGACAATCGTACGCTGTCAGTTGCAGTATTCTCAAAAAATAGCTGAAGTAATTGAATAATATCTTCTGACAAGCAAGGCCATTTAGAAAGCATTGATTCGAGTGATTGCTTTAACTCCTTAAACGTTCCACTAATTTTAATGTCGTCAAAATAAGAATCACTCATCAAGTATTCTATCTCAATTCTGAGTAACTGAGAGATATTACGCTCACAAACAACCGCTGACGATTCTCGGATTGCGGACATCGAGTCTATACTGTTGCGAATGGCAACACATTCTTTTGATTGCTTATTCATAAATGCAATACTATTGCATTTGCAACAATGTTGCAAGAAGAATGTCTGTTATTGGGAAATATCAGATTTAATTGGTTTATTCAGTCACAACTGCGCTTTTCAGAATGTAGTTACAATGCTCTATGTCATTTGCGTTTACATGGAATGTTCCTGAAACTACAGCTACCTGATCTGTACGGTAGCGTTTCTGCTTATTTATCAACTGAATTTCTACAATTGACTCTGGCCCTGCTGCGCCACAGAAATAACATTCCGCCATAGGGTATCTTGACAGTATATATATTCCAGCTGAAACATCGGATTCAATCATGTATCCTTTTATTTCGGCTTTTTTACCATTCAGCCTTTTAATTTCTTCTGTGAATGTCGGGTAGAGCAAAAGCATATCTACCGATTTCTTATATTTCTCCTTAAAAACAACATGCTTTTTCAGAAAATCCCATTCAAGCTTTATACTATCGCCTTGATTAAAAGCGAGTAATAGTGGTAAAAAGACGTAAAATCCAAGTTTCCTCATCTTACTTTTTTAATATTTCCAATTACTTTATCAAAACCACGTAAATAGATTTCGGAGCATAGTAAACTGTAAATGAAAGAAAACAATCACACAAATGCAACATTGTTGCATTTGTGTGATTTGGGAAATGTATTTGACTGCTATGAAGACTTTAGTAAAAGAGATTAAATAAATGACTCCATAATGACGTAGTTAGTTTTCTTGTCAAGATTGCGTAAAAAATTCAGCATAATGATTTATGGTTAATTTTTTAGGTGATTTTGACAAGGAAAATAACAAATCAAATGGAGTTAGTTATTTATAATCTTGGTTCAATCGTTAATTTGGTAAAAGCGTTGTATTATTCCAAGAAATTTATTTTATGTAAAGTTGCCACAAAAGGTTAATACTAAGTGTGTTTTTTGT
>JBLIFI010000205.1:0-8115 GCA_047633715.1 Flammeovirgaceae bacterium | reverse complement strand
CCACAATTACACAGAGAAATTATTGGCTTGTCTTGTGAATGAATTTCAGATGTGTCGTACTGAATAATGTATTCTTTGCCAATCTTGAAATGGGAAACATAAGGTGCGCAAGAAGCTCCGCCATCTCTTTTAAAGAGTAGTTTCTTCTGCGATACGAACTCTTTGCCTTTGTATATTTTCTTAACTTTGGTTAGTAGAATTTGCTCAAAATCATGTTCGTTTTTGGTATGGGAAATTATTTCTACCTTCACAATTACCTTGGTAAACTTGGCAACATCGAAAAAATCGCCAACCCACTGACAACTACAAGAAATGGATTTATAAGGAAGCAGTCCTATGAATACTAAGATCAAAAGAAGCGTAATTCTATGAGCTATCCTACCCACCACCTTCATCATCTTTCTTTTCTTCCTTTTTATCTTTGTCTTCTTTGGGCTTTTTCTCTTTAGGTTTCTTTTCTTCTTTCTTAGGTTTTTCCTTTTTTGTTTTTTTCTCCTTTTTAGGCTTGTCTTTCTTCTTCTTGTCCTTCTTGCCTCCAAGTAAAGATGGCTTCTCGCCCTTCAGCCTTTTCTTCGAGTCACTACTGTCCTTTCTCTCCTCTTTGTCGGAGTTTTCATCTAATTCATCCAACCAATCAGGTCTGTCTGTTGGGTTTTTGGTGCTATCTGAATTGACATCATCGGGTTCAATTCCCAATTTTTTGAGTCTTTTTTTCTCTTTTTTCTCTAGTTTTTTCTGTCTTCTGAGGGCTTTTCTTCGGTCTTTTTTAGAGAGACCCGCCAATGAATCCTCTGCCAGCAACTCTTCACGAGCTTGTTTTACAGAATCCATCTGTTCCAAAATGTCCCAACCATATAACTCCATATAAATGTATTGGTCTCGCTTAAAGCGGTCTGGGCTGAAAAGCGAATCATAAACTGCATACATTTCCTCGGCCCCAGCAGAATCTAAATCGGAAATCGTGATTTTTTTATCAACCACTTTCATGAAATCCTCTTTTTTCTTGGGAAATAGCTTTGAAAGCAAGCCGATTTTTTTATCCATCAAGCCATTTCCATTTTTTCCAGCCGACTCAAACATTCTATCATTGATGGGTTCATCGCCTTTCTTGAATTTTACCAGTCTGTGGCTATTGGGAATGGTGTCTTTTTTGACAACTACGCTTTTAGAAGTGTCTGGATTGTAATAATTGAAGAATTTATCGGGCGCATTTGGCTCAATGTTGTAGGCAGTAAAGTAAGCAGGACACGCACGCTTTTTGCATGAAAATACAAACAAGCAAGTGATAGCCAATAAGATATGAAGCAAATATTTGCTCATGTATTGTGAGTCGTATTATGTTTACTTAGGAACGGAAATTAAATAAGATACTATTTTCTTTTGTTTCTTTTTGTGCTATTCTTCGTTAAAAAAGTTTGCCGTAGCGGTGCTACGCCAAATTTTTTTGCCTAGACTAGCCTCAAAAATAAACTGCAACAAAACACGCATTTATTTATTTTCCGTTCCTTAGGAATCATAAAGATAAGATGCGCATTGTTGGTGCTGATTTAGCCTGCTTTCACTTATAAGTTGCCAAAGGTATAGAAAACGTGCATTTGTTCTAAATATTTTTATCAACTCAAAAACTGCTCAAAATAAACCCAACATTGAAGTCAACTTATGATTAGATGAATTAACACTCTCAAAATTATGCCACTATCGTAAATCAGAGACTATTATTTAGGTAAATACAAGTCATTTGCAGTCATTGACAATTCATTAAGTGTTTTGAGCAAGTTATTCAATAGGAATCATTTTTTCTTAACTCTATTTCTATTCCTTTTATCTGAAAAGCGAGTATTTTTGTTGCAAAACCTAAATGGCTGAATGAAGTTTTTAATGGCCACATTTAAAGCCAAATATAAAAGCGTGCATCCATTCGCAAGTAAATAGCATCACGTAGATTAGCTGGAAATTATTCATCTCAACCCTTCAATGAAAATCCAAGAGCAATTATACATCCTATTCAACATTCGCAAAAGCGAAGGAGATACGGTTGCCAAAATTTTACTGTTTTCATTTTTTCAGAATGTAGGCTTGGCATTACTTTTTTCTACAGCTAATGTTCTCTACCTCAGTCAGGTAGATATTAAAACCTTGCCCTATGTTTTTGTGGCAACCGCTGTTTTAATGCTTTTTTTGGAGTTGGTTTATGAACGATTAGAGCATATTTGGACGGTTGGTAAAATTATTATGGCAATTCTGGTTGGATTGACTATTTCCATGCTGGTTTTCAGAGTTGTGTTAGGCTTTGGTGGAAACGCAGATTGGTTGCTTTTTACGCTAATTGTCTGGGAGCGAGTAGCTTCCCTCACAGCAAATTCGGAGTTTGGTAAAGTAAATGCCATGATTTTTGATGTGCGGCAAAGTAAAAGGTTGTTCGGATTGTTAGGTTCAGCCGAAATTCCCGCCAAAATCATAGGTGTTTTACTGGCTCCATTGCTAATTACTTTTAGCGCTATTTCCATAGAAGATATGCTGATTGGCTCGGCAGTTTTCTTGGCAATTTCCATCTTCTTTTTCACGAATTTAAAAAAGAGACATAAAGATAAGTTGGATTTGGTGGTTCGGAGGGGAGTTACCAAAATCAAGAAATCCAACAAAACCACATTTAGGAAGTTCATAACCGATTTTTTTGGAACTCGCTATGTTTTATATTTGGGTCTGTTCATGTTTTGCGTGGTGGGAATCAGCGTTTTTGTAGAGTATGCTTTCTTGAAGGAAGTAGAAACCGCCTTCTCCGACCAAAAGAATCTTGCCTACTTTTTCGGAATTTTCTTTGCATTGGGTCAAGCAGTAGTTTTCGTAGCCAAAACCTTCTTTTCAGGTCGGATTATCAATAAATATGGCTTGAAAGTTTCTTTGAATTTCCTCCCGTTTGGATTACTTTTCCTGACTGCTATTTTCTTTTTGAGTGAGCTGTTTTTTGGGGAAATCCATTTGTGGGTAATTGGTTTTATGATGCTTTATACCAACATTACCAAAAGTGCGCTTACCGACCCAACTTTCTTCACGCTTTTTCAGCCACTCGATAAAAAAATGAGGTTCGAGAAATATAATGCAGTCGGAATCGTAGAGAACCTTTCTTACGCCATTGCAGGGTTTACGCTTATTGGAATCAATTTTATTGGAGAGTTTTCTAAGGCAGAACCCATTATACTGTTTGTGCTTTTACTCGCTATTGTGCTTGTAGCAGCAATTTTGGTTGTCAAGAAAATCCAACCAGAATATCAGAATATGCTACATAAAGCATTGGAAAGCAGGACTTTAGAAGGAATTGAAGTGGAATTACAGGATGTAAACTCCATCGGAGTTGTACTTGAGAAATTGAAAAGTAAGCATATTGGAGAGGTGTTATATGCGCTCAACTTGTTAGTGAAATTTGAGCATCCTTCACTAAAAAAAGAACTCCCGAAATTACTCCAACATTCTTCTGAAGAAGTTCGTTTTGAGGTTTTAAAGTTGATTGAAACCAAGAAACTCCAACGTTTTGAATCCGTAGTTCGTGTCATAATTGCCAACCCAGCATCCAATTCCCGACTCAAAGCAAAGGCAATCAATGCTTACACAGCAATTTCCTCACAAGATTTTGTGGAGGAAATTGCTCCTTATTTGAACGATTCAAATGAGTTTTTGCAAACGGGTGCTATGATTGGACTCATTCGGAATGGAGGAATTAGTGGAATTATTTCTGCGGGGGAGAAGTTGATTACACTCGTCAGTTCTCCGGTGGAAAGAGATAGGAAATTTGCTGCGTTCATTGTAGGAGAAGTCGGAATTCAGAATTTTTACCAACCGCTCATGACTTTGCTCAACGACTCTTCAGAGGAAGTCGTAAAAACAGCTTTGGATGCGGCAGGGAAAATCAAAAATATGCGTTTGGCGAAACGAATGGTGGCACAATTGGCAAAACCTCATGTATTTGAATCCGCAGGGCGTTCAATTATTAAGTTAGGTAAACCTGCTTTGCCATTTTTGGAAAAAGCTTTTCAGGAGAATACCTCTGACTTAAAAAAACTCCGCAGGGTAGCTTATATTAGCGGGAGAATTGGCGGAAAAGAAGCAAGTAATTCACTTAAAACGAAGCTTTCAATTGTCCAACCAGAAATTCGAAATCAAATCCTAACCTCTTTAGATAGCACAAAGTATAAAGCAACAATCTCAGAAAGTCCAAAGCTTATTGAATTCATTAATAGGGAGTTAGATGAGTCAACTTACCTTCTTTTGTGCATACAGGCTTTCAGAGAAGAGAAAGAAAATCCGCTTTTGATAGATGCGCTTCATCAAGAGTTACAACAAAATCTGAACAGAATATTACTCTTACTTTCCTTCGTTTTCCATAAAATCCAGCAGGTAAAGGCAAATCTGTTTTTAGACGAGAGAGAGAAGAAAGCCAATGCTGTTGAAATGCTAGATGTGTTATTACCGTCTGATTTGAAAAGGAAGATTTTTCCGCTTTTAGAAGATATTCCCGATAAGCAAAAAGTGGATAGATTGCTTGCTTATTTCCCAAAAGAGCAGAAAAACAGCGAGCAATTTTTGTTGGATTTGGCTTCGCCCAATTGCAAATTCATAAATGTATGGACAAAAGCAGTAGCTCTAAATACACTCAAAAAATATTCTAATCTGGATTGTGAAACTACCTTGGTTCATTATCTGAAAGATAAACATCTATTACTTTCCGAAACGGCTATGGTAACTTTGTGCCAACTTCAGCCTGAGAAGTTCATGGAAGTTCTAAAATATTCATCAAAAAGTGAGCGAGAAATCATGCAAAAAGTAAAAGTGCAAATTGACTCAGAAAAGAAAGACAAACTTTTTCAAATCGAAAAAGTCCTTCTGTTGAAAACGGTAAGTATTTTCAAAGATACTTCGGAGGAAATTCTCACAGAAATTGCTTCAATTTTGGAAGAAGTGGATTTGAAAAAAGGCGAAACTGTTTTTGAAAAAGGAATGGAAGGAGACTGTATGTACGTAATTTTCAGTGGGAAAGTAAAAGTGCATGATGGAGATAGTATTTTTGCCCATTTAAGCGATAGAGACTTTTTCGGGGAACTTTCCTTGCTCGATCCAGAGCCTCGTTCTGCCAGCGTAACTGCCGTGAAAGATACTTTTTTGCTCCAGCTCAACCAAGATGTTTTTTACGAAATTATGGCAGACAGGATTGAAGTTGTTCGGGGAATTGTGAGAATATTAATTCGTAGATTAAGAGACCAAAATACGCTGATTTCCGACTTGAAAAACGAAGTGAAGACCTTGACTTGATTTAGAAAGTTGTTTTTTGAACAATCTTTAGCCATTTTCGATTTAAGATATTCTACCATTTTTTTACTTTTCGCATAAAAACCTCAATAACAACGTTTTGATAAGTCTTTTCAAAAAAACATACTCTCCGCAAGAAAGAGCCATTTTCAGGTTTTTGAGAAAGAATGAACTTTTCAGCGAGCTGACTGATAAAGAGTTATCGGAGTTTCTGCCATTTATGCACTTGCGGAATTACAAAGAAAATGAGGTAGTGTTCTTCAGAGGAGACCCAAGCCAAGCATTATATGTAGTGAAAAAAGGAATTATTTCCCTCAATATTGATGTAGAAAATCAGTTTGAGGAGTTGATGCAAGTGAAAACATCCAGTTTTTTTGGCGATAATTCTTTATTGCCCAACAAATACAGAATTTATCATGCGGTTTGTGTGAGTGAATCGGCACAAATTTATGTGCTTCCTCGCCTCAATATTGTGGAGGTTTTTGAGAGCAATCTCAAAATAAAATCCAAAATGATGACCGCAATGGCAAATTATTACAATGATTACACTTCTCAGCTATTCACTTCTTACCGAGAAAGTTTCGGTTTCTTCGATTTGACAAAGGTTTTCTCGAAGAGATAATTCATATCTCTTTTTTTATGCCTCCAATAAAAATTGCATTGTATCCACTCCATCTGCATAATCGGTCATTTGAGGGAATTGAGCTTGCCCAAATGATAAACTGTTGGGAAAATTCCCTCCGTTTGAAACGATGCATTGAATTTTATCTTTCAGTTCACTTAATCTAGTTTTCAATCCCTCTTCCGATTCATATTCCTCAAAATAGAGTACGGAAATTGGGGAAACTAATTGCTCGCTTTCTGTCAATAACAAACTCCCATTATCGAGGTGTTTTACCCTGTTTACCAAATAGATTGACTTATTGTAGTCGTAGTTGTTGTTGTATTTGTGGTTCTCAGCCACTTTATTTCCTTTTTCTTCCAATGAAAAAAGTAATGGAATGAAGTCATAGTTCTTTGGCACAAAAACCTTAGATACATTTCTGCAACCCAAACCATAATAAGCAAAAATATCATTCTCGATTCTTTTTAAATCATCTTTGCTCTCTGTTCCATCTAAAACGGCAATGGAAGTTCTGTTTTTGCGGATAATTTTCGGTTTGTCTCTGAAGTAGTATTCAAAATAGCGAGCTGAGTTGTCAGAACCCGTGGCAATAAGCACATCCACATCGTTCATGCGTTCCACAAATTGAATTTGCTTGGAGAATTCAGGTTCGATTTCAATCAGCAATTCTGCCACTTTTTTTATCAAAGCAGCATCTTGCGAACTAGGCTTTGCATGAAGAATATGCCCACTTGCTAACACACAAGCAAAGTCATGCACTCCAACCAAAGGAATATTGCCCGCCATAATTATCCCGATTTTCTTGGGTTCTAGTGAATCGGAAATGTCATAGTTGGAAAGCCACTTAGCAAAAGAACTCGGTTCGAGATAGCTTATCAAGCCATCAATTGCCAACTGAGTATCGGCAGGTTTGAACCAAGAGTTTCCCGACTCCGCCAACCTTTTCCAATGGTCAAGCGTGGCTTCATCAAGGTTTTTGAGTTTTTGGTGGAGTTGGTTGAAAGCGGCAATCCTCTGCTGTAGTTTCATTTCTGGTCTTTTTTCTTGGATTGGCAAAGTTATACCATCATTGACAGGTTTGGGAACTTTACAAGGTTTAATTTACCGAAGAATTCGGTTGTCAGATTCAGAAGAGAAATTGAATTCATAAAGATGAGGTGGAACTTCATCTTTTGAGTGGAAACTATCAGATTCGAACTGATGACCCCCGCCCTGTCAAGGCGATGCTCTAAACCAACTGAGCTAAGCTTCCATTTTGGACTGCAATGATAGGAAAAGTTTTTCAATTGAGACTTTTTCCCTGACATTTTTTGGCAGATTTTATGAACTGTCTTCTAATTACTGTAAGCCAAAATTTATTTTCAAGTTCAAAAAAAATATCAATCATTCATTCTAAGGAACGGGGAATAAATAAATGCGTGTTTTGTCGCAGTTTATTTTTGAGGCTAGTTTAGGCAAAAAAGTTTGGCATAGCACCGCTACGGCAAACTTTTTTAACGAAGAATAGCCCAAAAAGAAACAAGAGAAAGTAGCATCTTATTTAATTTCCGTTCCTAACATAAGTTATGACGGAATAAACTGTGCCTCCAATAATTAAACCTGTTGGAATGATATTTTGTCTGGTAACAATACTGAAGACAGAACAGCCAATAGAATTCCTACAACAATCCCAATTAGAGCCATGTAAAGTTTAGGTTTTTCATTTGCTACAACTTCTTTCTTAGTTTCAGTAGAGATGTCTGCTATTACTTTTTTCGCTAATTCAGCAGGAATTCCCTGTTTTTCTAATCTGATGTAAACAGTTTCCCTATCAAATCCATTTCTTTTGAGTTTCATCGCTTCTGAATAAGCTCTGCGCTTTAAGCCTTCCTCTGTTTCTCCTTGTTCCATATTTCTTGATAATTATAATGGCATGAATCTTTAAAAAAAATAACGCTCGGCTTTTGCCAAGTGGAGTATGGTAAAGGCTTCCAGCCTGTTTTACTTTATAGAGGTATTTACTTAGGTGCATATAAAAATATGCTTATATTTGCCTATTATGGATATATTCAAAGGTCAAGATGTTCTGGAGTTTACTGCACGGTTCGCAACGGAGGAAAACTGCAAGAAATACCTCTCGGAAATAAAATGGGAGAAAGGTTACGGGTGCGTGAAGTGCGGGCATACTGCAAGCCAGACACGCAAGGATT
>JBLIFI010000204.1:0-8115 GCA_047633715.1 Flammeovirgaceae bacterium | reverse complement strand
GTAAGCATTAGGAAAGTGATAATTAGCATCACTGCCGAGAAAGGAACTCCAAGCAGCATCCATTGCAGGAAATCAATTTGAATGCCTTGTTTCTCCATAAATCCTGCAAAAACTGTATTTGGTGGAGTTCCAATAATGGTGGCGACTCCACCAATATTTGCCGCATACGCAATTGCCAGCATCATGCTCAGCGCAAATAACTTCACTTTTTTGGAATCCAACTGCGTTTCCTTTTCACTTCTTTCTGTCAAAATTTGAATGATAGAAAGGGCAATTGGCAACATCATTACTGTGGTTGCCGTGTTACTAATCCACATACTCAGAAATGCGGTGGCGAGCATGAAGCCTAGAATGATTCCATTAGCATTCGTTCCTGTCAGGCTGACAATATTCAGCGCAATCCGTAAATGTAATTTCCACTTCTCCATGGCAATGGCAATGACAAATCCGCCCATAAAAAGGTAGATAATTTTATTGCTGAAAGGCGCTGTTACTTCTGAAATTCCCAAACCTTCAATATTGAGCAATGGCAAAAGTAACATGGGTAAAAGTGCCGTTACTGAAATATTCACGGCTTCGGTCATCCACCAAACGAGCATCCATGAGGCAACTGCTAACACTTTTTGGGCTTCGGGCTTCAGAGGCTCAATCGTATCAATTGAAAGTAGTAAAATGAATAAGGCTGGGCCAAGAAATAAGCCAATTTGTTTTTGGAGTGGATAGTTTTTAGGCAAATTATTTAATTTGGAAATTAGTAAATTTGAAAATGTTTTTTATTGTATAGACAGCGCATGCGCTGTCTTCATACTCGCAAAGTTTTTCAAAGCTAAAATTTGATTGAAGTTGAATCTACTGGATTTTAATTTTCGTGTATAATTAAGAATTGTTTTACAACAAGACAAGGCATGCCTTGTCTCTACTTTTTTTTACATTTACACATTCTCAAATCTACACATTTACAAATTCTTTTCATGCAAAAAAAACGCATTGCCATTCTTGGCTCAACAGGTTCTATTGGCACACAGGCACTCGAAGTAATTTCCGAGCAACCCAATTCTTTCGAGGTTTCTGTGCTTACGGCTCAAAATAATGTGGATTTACTGATTGAGCAAGCCTTGAAATTCAAGCCTTTGGCGGTGGTAATTGGGAATGATGCGCATTTCGAGAAGTTGAAATCGGCACTTTCAGGGAAGCATATTTCCGTTCATGCTGGAGCGGAAGCCTTGGCAGAAGTCGTGGAATCTGATAGTGTGGATATGGTTTTGACCGCTTTGGTCGGTTATGCGGGTTTGAAACCGACACTCCGAGCCATTGAAGCGGGGAAAGATATTGCCCTTGCCAACAAGGAAACTTTGGTGGTGGCTGGGGAAATTGTGATGGAGTTGGCAAAAAAGAAAGGCGTAAAAATTCATCCTGTGGATTCGGAGCATTCGGCAATTTATCAATGTTTGGTTGGAGAGGAACGAAATCCGATTGAGAAAATAGTTTTGACTGCTTCTGGTGGGCCTTTTCGTGGGAAAAAGAGAGATGATTTGCTTGGAGTTACCAAAAAGCAAGCTTTGAAACACCCAAATTGGGAAATGGGCGCAAAAATCACAATTGATTCTGCGACTTTAATGAACAAGGGTTTGGAGGTGATTGAGGCAAAATGGTTATTCGATTTGGAGGCTTCTCAGATTGAGGCAATCGTTCATCCGCAATCTATCATTCACTCCATTGTGCAATTTGAAGATGGAAGCATGAAAGCGCAAATGGGTTTACCTGACATGAAACTCCCGATTCAATATGCAATGGGTTTCCCAAACAGGCTCAAAAACAACTTTCCAAGATTCGATTTCCTAAAATACCCTTCGCTCACTTTCGAGCAACCCGACAAGGAAACTTTTCGCAATCTCCAACTAGCTTATTTGGCAATGGAACGAGCTGGAAATTCGGCTTGCATCTTAAATGCCGCCAACGAGATTTCCGTAAAGCGATTCCTAAACGATGAAATCAAATTCCTCCAAATTGCCGAACTCAATGAGTTCTGTTTGGAGAATGCCCAATTCGTTGTCAAACCAAGTTATGAAGATTATGTGGAGACAGATAAGGCGGTGAGAGAATTGGCGGAAGGGAAAAGGTTTTAGGAGAAAATAGTCCTCTTCATAAAATTCACGTTCTAGGGGGAACAACGTGAAGTCAAATACTCCACAAGTTTGAATACTTAAAAACAAAAAAAATCAAGTTCGCTATGCTAACACTTGAATCAGAGGAAGACGCTGGCACAGGTTCGGATGGCATCGGCTACCGATCCCATCCGAACCTGTGCCGAACAATGGAAATCAGTCTCTGACCGGGTCACGCTGACTGAAGTTATTCCTTAACTTAACTGTATTGAGCGGACGCTCGAAAAATGAAAAAGGTTATTTGGTTGATTGAGATTGAAGGATAGATAACTTGACTAACAAGAACACCAAATAAAGAGTCCATTGCTAAATTTAGCAATGGACTCTTTATTTGTACGAGGTAAAAAAAATGGAGAAAGCCACAAATTTATTCAGATATAGTTTGGCGTTATTATTATTATTATTATTGCGATGTTAATAAAGTTCAACTGGCTAATGTGCGCACAATGGTTATTCTAAAGAACTTGTATTATTTCAATCTAAAAGTTAAATGCTATGAAGAAAGTAGAATTTGCAAAGTTGAGTAATGTGAAAGGTGGAGGTTGTGGAAGGTTTAGAAGAGGGTTGCGGAGAGCTAGAAGAGACGGGGCGATAGATGCTATAAGTGTTTATTCAACACTCTATCATAAATGTATTTCAAAAGTTTAAAAAAAATAAAAATAAAAACATGAAAAAAGTTTCAATAAATAAACTGGCAATTTTAAAAGCAGGAGGTTGTGGAAAATATAATAGAAGAGCCAATAGACTCGCAAAGCTAGGTGAACTTTCAGGTTCAATAGAATATGCTTTGATGTATGATATTTGTAAAAACGGTTATTGACAAATCTGATTTGTGGAGTGAAACTCAAAAAAATCACTCCACATTTTTTAGAAAGAAAGAAAGAAAGAAAGAAAGAAAGAAAAAAATAAGATAATGAAAAATATTATAGTTTTCTCTTCGTTATTTTTGTGTTTTTTTATTACTACTACAAGCGCACAAGAAAAAAGCATTAAAATTTCTGGAAAAATCATTTCTGATAATGACTTACCATTAGGTTTTGCCAACATTACTATTAAACATACAGATATTGGTACAGCGTCTAATGCTTTAGGAGATTTTATCTTAAATATTCCCCAATCCTCTTTAAAAGACTCTGTTCAATTCTCCTACTTAGGTTGTTATACTAAGACTTTACGTATAAATGACCTCATTGGAAAAAAGAATATAATCATATTGCCTTCTCGAAGTTTACTTTTGGAGGGGTTAATCATCAGAAACCTCGAATTGGAAGACAATCCCAAGAGGATAGTTAAAAATATGGTTGGTTTTTTAAAAAATCAACCAATAGATTCAGGTTTTATCCAAAATTTCTATTTCCGAAGAGCAGTTAGTTTCAAAGAAAAAAAAAGTGGTTTAAAAACTTGGGTACAATTACATGAAGCTGCAATAAGCAGATTATACAAAAAAGAACAAATTGATACAAGGATAGTATCTCGTAGAAGAAGTCAGGATTTCAGGAAGTATTCTAACTCCTTAGATTATGTTGATGATAAGATGATTGAGCATTTCAAATTAGAAAAGAAGGCTTCGAGATACCCTCAATTCAAAGCATATATAGATTCGATGTCAAATGCTAAATCAGAATCAGAAAAGAACTTATTAAGAGATAAACTCCTAAACAAATCTAACAATATTCTCAGTATAGATATACTTTCACAAAATAAAGAACATTCTGATAAATTGTTTGAGATTACCAATTTTGCTTTAAACGATGATTTTGTAAAAATGCACAAATTCAAGTTAGATAGTGTCGCTTGGTTAGATACAATGCAGGTTTACATTATCAAAATTCTACCTAAAGGTAAAAGTATCTCTTTGAAGAAAGCGAGTAAGCATACTTTTGTTCCTGTAGGTAAAATTTATATTAATACAATAGACTTTTCTCCTGTTCAGTTTGAGTATGCCTTTATTTTAAACCCCAGAAAACAAAAAACTCTTGACTACTTAGCGTATAAGACAACAATCGGCAGTATAGAGGGCATGAGATTCGAAGCAAAATTTCAAAAAACAAAGGGAAGTGTGTTTCCATATTATATGATGTATAGAGTGGAAGACAAAAGCAAGCTAGGAAGTAATATTGATAAATTTAATAAAAACCCAGGATACTACAATATAACGTATCAATTCTTCTCAAATCAAATTGTAAGCAACTCAGAAGCGTTCAAAAAAATATGCTCTAAGTTCAAAACGTATAGCAAAGATATATATGGAAAAAAATCAAAAAATGAAGATTCTCAGTTTTGGAAAAATTACAACTACATCCCTGAAACACCCGAGGAAGAAAAAATGCGCCAGGATTTAGAGAAGGCGTTGAAAGCACAGAAAAAAGCGAAGTAATCACATGAAGTTTATGAATCAACTGGCTAAAAACTCACTCAGACAAAACGGGTGGCTTTTGTTTGTACTACTTTGCCTCGTGCAACTCCTATTCACTACGCTAAATTTTGAGTTTGTTTCCACAGAGGAGATTTATGCAGAATATTTGGAGGAAAAGGACAATGCAAATCTAGAATCTGACACAGATTATTCTGAGTATGAAGATGATATTGATGAACTAGAAGACGAGAATGAAGACGTTTTTTTGGAGGATTTAGCATTTGATACCGCTTTTATAGTAGTTGATAAGTTGGTTTCCTTTACCTCCATTACTTTCTGTATTCTTGTTGCATTTTTGCTAATCAATAAACACAAAGTCAGTTTTGGCAAAATATTCAAAGTAGTTCTAATTGCCAATTTCGTGTTTTTGTTACCTGTGCTTGTCAAATTGCTTTGGTTTTCTATCCAGTCAGACTATTCTTTTGAAGATATTCAGTATTTCTATCCGCTTGCCGCCATTCAGATTTTTGATGCGGGTACTTTGCCAGATTGGCTAGTTTATTTGTTCAAAACCTTGAATCTATTTGAGCTTGCCTATATTTTCCTGCTCTCTTTGTTGCTTTCTGTACAACTGAACATTTCCAAAAGTGAAACCTTAAAATATGTGTTGGGAGGCTACGGAACAGGCATGATTATCTGGATTGGCTTCAGAATTTATTTGAAAATTGCTTTTGGCTAAATCCATAAGTAGTAAATTTATTAGACTACCTCTGTCAGGGTTCTAAACCCTGACAGAGGTAGTCTTTCATTAAATGACTTCATACAATGAATACCAAGACTAAAACTTTATTATTACTTGGGACAATCATTCTTGTTTTCGTTAGCGGAATGTATTGGGTGGCTGATTCAATGCAAGAGAAAAAAAGCCTTATAAAAGTTGATTCATCTAGTTTTCCCTCATTCAAGTTTACTGATGTGATAAAGCAGGTTTTTTTCAATAGTTCTAAACTACCAAAGAAAGCCACAGTTGTTTTCCATTTCAATTCCACCTGCGATTTATGCGATAAGAAAGGTGCGCAAGTTTCAAAGAACAAAAAGTATTTCGCTGATTACAATATCATTTGGTGTAGTAATGAAACCAAAGATGTAGTAGAGGCCTTTGCCAAGAAACACCAACTTTCTGCTGTTTCAGAAAATAGTTATGTTCTCAAATACGAGAAAAATCAGTTTTTTGAAGCGTTCGGTTCTTCAGCCATTCCAGGCATATTCATTTACACTCCCACCAACCAACTTTCCAAGCAATTAGATGGCGAAGCAAGCATCAAATCGGTTATCAGGCAGTTACGCCACGCAAGTAAAGAAGGCTCGTAATGCTTTTGTGCTGCAACAAGACCAATCAGATTGTGGAGTTGCCTGCTTACGAACTGCCATTCGCTTTTTTGGAGGAAACGAAACTTTAGAAAAACTTCGGGAGTACAGTGGAACAGATAGTGAGGGAACAACCATGCTTGGTCTCATTGAAGGAGCGCAAAAGATAGGATTCGAGGCAGAAGGATTGGAAGCCGAATCAATGAACGATTTGCTGAAAGAACCTAATTTGTGCATTCTCCACATTACAAAGGAGGACATAGAACATTATGTGCTGTATTGTGGCTCAAAAAAAGACAAAGTAATTATTGCCGACCCAGCAGAAGGCGTCTCAGAAATCAGTCCCGAACAATTAGATGAATGGTGGCAATCCAGACTTTTGGTACAACTCATTCCCACAACCAAAATTGTCAAGCAGAAACAAACCAAGCTCAAGCAGTTTGAGTGGCTCAAGCAAATTGCGTCAGAAAATAAAGAGTCGCTATTTGCCTCCTTGTTTTTAGGTTTTGTGATAGCGGGAATCGGTCTTTCCACGGCTGTTTTCACTCAAAAACTGATTGATGATATTCTGCCAATCAACGCAAAACAGAAATTGATATTGGGAACAGTTCTGTTCTTTTTTCTACAATTAGTTCGGGTTGGATTGGGTTATATCAGACAACTTTTCTTAATTCGCTACGGGGTTGGTTTTAACAGAAAAATACTGCGTACATTCTTGAAAAGGCTTTTCAAACTTCCGAATACATTTTTTGAGAATAGGAGTTTGGGAGATTTGACCACAAGAATCAACGATGTGGAAATGATTGAGAATACTTTGGTCAATTTGGGAAATCAAGCTTCCATTCAGATTATATTCTTAGTGGTGGCTTTGGTGGCAACCTTTGTGTATAGTTCTTCAGTAGCTGTTTTTTTACTTTTGATTATGCTAGTTTTTGCTGGAGTCGCCTACCGGTTCGGAATAACAATCCGTGGACTCCAAAAGAAATTTTTTGTGAAAAATGCTAAAAACGAAAGTAATTATCTGAATATATTTCAAGGGTTGACCACCATAAAATCTTATTCAAAAGAAGAGTTGTTCGAGACAAAACTTATGAACGTATATGATGAATACTTGGATAGTTCCTTCAAACTGGAGTTCAAGTCAAATCAGTTTGGGGCAATCATTAATTTATTGACTGCATTTACACTTACTTTCGTCATAGTAATTTGTTGCGGACAGATTTTGAATAATCAGTTGAAGATTGGGGAAATGGTTGCGGTAATTTCCCTCGCTTCCGCAGTTGTTCCTTCTATTGTCGGACTGAGTAGTGCCGTTGTCTCGTTTCAAAATTCGAGGGTTGCCTTTGAGCGATTCTACGAACTCATCAACAGAACTACTGAAGATTATTCTGATTCAGTAGAAACAATCAACCATTCAGGAGTCAAAAGCTTATTTTTCGAGGGGATAGATTTTCGGTATATCGGACAGAGTCATCTTTTCCAAAACTTGAATTTCTCCATAAACAGCGGTCAGATAGTCGGAATAAATGGAGAAAGTGGCGCAGGGAAGTCTACTCTTCTGAAATTATTATTGGGCTTTCTTACTCAAAATCAAGGCAAAATAGGGATAGAATTCAATGATAGAATTAGTATAAAATCAGCTACAAATGCCAATAGTTGGAGAATGCACTTCGCTTATTTATCGCAAGAAACTGATGTTTTCAATGCTTCAATTGCGGAAAATATCTCTTTCTCAAAAGACGCTGATTTGACTGTTTTCTTAAAAAAATGGAATTTGAGTAACTATTTCAATGATTTTCCTGATGGTTTGAAAACAAGTTTGGGCAGTAATGGAATCAACCTATCGGGAGGGCAGAAGCAGATGATAAACTTGGCTAGAGTTCTGTACAAAAACTCTCCCATCTATTTACTAGATGAGCCAACCGCCTCAATGGACAACAAACTGAAAAAGACAGTTACAGATTTGATTTACAAGTTAAAGGATGAAGGAAAGCTGATTCTGCTTGTCTCACATGATGAGGAGTTGCAAAATATGTTTGATGAGGAGATTTCTGTCTAATGTTTAAAATCAAATTCCTCCAAATTGCAGAACTCAACGAATTTTGTTTGGAGAATACCCAATTCGTTGCCAAACCAAGCTACGAAGATTATGTGGAGACAGATAAGGCGGTGAGGGAATTGGCGGAAGGGAAGAGGTTCTAGAAAAAATTGAATCCACTCAACATG
>JBLIFI010000203.1:0-8138 GCA_047633715.1 Flammeovirgaceae bacterium | reverse complement strand
CTTTGGCAAATTCTACTCCAATACAGAACATATCCATTTCGTGGATTTCGGCAAGCATGGCATAATGCCGAGTCCAGCGGTTATAGTAGTCAAAGAACAATTTCCAATCTGCTTCCGATTTCATTTCTACATCGCCTGGCCAACTTCCTCTTCCAAGCCAGATTTGTGGTTTCAGCAGAACGTGCATTCCCAATTTTTTGGCTTCAAAGGCAGAGTGAACCACACTTTCGTCTGTTTCGCCACCAGCCCAGTTAGAAAGTCGGAGAAAGTTCGGTTTGTTAGGGTCTCCCATAGAACTGTAAGGCACAATGGCAACAGCATTTGTGCCTATACTTTCTAGTCTTTTCAGAGAATTAGTAGCCTCCTCCGAACCGTAGCCATCATAAACCTGATAGCCTTCGTGGGCAAAATTGAATCCTTTAAAATAGTCAGGTATTGTTGGATTGAGCTTTTTGACTGAGTCATTTTCGGGAATGATGTTCTTTGGAATAAAATCCTCCCAACTTTTTTGTAGTTTTTCTATTTCTGCTGGAGTAGGTTGCCAACTCGCATATTTTTTCAAGAATGTTTCCTTTCCCCATTCTTGCAACAAAAAGTCTACGAAAACGCCTGCCATACAGTCGAAAACCAATCGAGATTCCTTATCGAATAATTCATTATCAACCAGTTCGGAAATAGGAACTAGATTGCCTGATTGGTATAATCTGCTTGCCCAAAACTCATGTCCGAGTTTCTGCCATTTATTCGCAAACCGAACGGACAAACCTATCTCCAACACATTTAGCTTGGGCTTGCCGAGTAATTGCCTAAAAACTAGCTTGTTTTCTGATTGTAAATGATTGCCTTCATACTCTTCATTCACAATGATATTTACTTCCAAATTATCAAAATCCACATTACTATGAGTGATGTCATTTATCAGCAAGCCTTTTATTTCTGCTGTCGAATAGGCGTGATAATTGATTTTTCCTGTGAACTGCTTTCCAACAAATTCCTCAATCTCAGAAATAGTCTGTTCTGCCATTGGCAATAGTCCGCTTGCATATTTTGGATTTACCTCTCCGTGTTTGATGAGTTTAAAATGAGTGGTTTCCTCCAGCATCTCGGCTTGTTTGGTAAAATCCCAATGCGCTTTTGAATCAATTTCCCAAGTAGTATTACTGTTCATGGCAAATTTCCCGAGCATGACTTTTTTGCCTTGACTGTAAACCTGATAACCCCAATTGTTTCTCATCACTCCTCTCCAATTTTTGCCATAAATAGCATTAATGGCATTGAGTAATTCCTTATCTGAATTCCCCACAATCATGGACATTGAAATTGTCGGATTGCGTGGATTGGGGTAAACTCCAACCATAAAAAAATCGGAAGGATTATGAAAACTCATTTCACTAAATTGGAAGCCCTTATCGGTAATTTCAAATGGTGTTTTTAAAGCAAATTCGGCAATAAGCGGGTTGGATTTTGTTGTTCCAATCAAGCAGACTAAAGAAGTATCGAGTTCAGAATCAGAGACTTTACTGAAAGGTTTTGCAAGTAGCTTTATCCGTTTGCCCAAACTGCCTTGTAGTTGCTTGGCAAGCGCTTCGTATTTTGGAGTGAGTTCAGCCGAAACATCGCCATATATAAGTAGAACCTCACCTTTTTCCCATGCGGAAGAGCTAAAAGACTCTGCAATAAACTCTTCTACTTCATCGACTGGATTATTTATAGAACCCTTACTCGTTTCTCTATTCGCATTTTTGGATTGCTCATTTTGGCAGGAGAAGGCAGAGAGCAAAATAATGAGAAATAATGCGGAAAGCCGTTTGACTTGATGCCTGTTTATTAATTCTACGAATTCTTGGTTGAGATTCATTGGGCATAAAAGTTTCGATAGTTTTTTTTCTCCTTTACACAAAAGTATACAGCTTATTTAAAAGCTTTTTTTCGAAGCCTTTTGTGTAGTCAAACTTGCTGTTTTTTTTACTGATAGCAAAAAGATAATCACTCTTTTTTCAGAATGCTAATGATTTCTTCTAAGTGGTTAATTTTATCTTCTAGGAGTTCGATTTTCTCTCTGAGGGATTTATTTTCTAGTGAAGCCTCTTTGTCTCCATAACTGTAGAAGTTACCCATTACAAAACCAACTTGACCGTTTTCGCTATTATTATTGAATGCAATTGTTTCGGGCAAAAAATCTTGAAAAGGCAAGTCTAATTTCTTAGCAAAATCCACAACTTGCTCCATCTCTACGGAAGTTATGCCACGTTCCAACCTTCCGTAAGCAGAATCTGAATAGCCGATGAGTTCAGCCATTTCATTTTGTGTCATTTTCCGGTCTTGCCTTATTGTCAGCAACTTATGTCCAATCTTCATTCTCATAATCAAAATTAGGTTTTAAATATTCGCAAATCGGTTTTTCTAACTTACTTTATTTACATTGCTTTGCAACGTAATAAATAACTAGATTTTTAATTTATTTTAAGTTAGTCGTTTAAAGTGAAACACTTTACTTGAATAATTAATCTAATTAAAGAGAAATTGTAGGATTCTTATTTATTGCATTGTTTGCAAACATCAAATCTACAAAATACGGTTGGAAAAGCAGAAACAGCAACCTTAAATTTCTGAAAGTATGTAATCAGTTTAATTAAAATTTGAAAAGATGAAACTAGTCAAAGTATTTATTTATCAACTCATTATTGTTTTTGTACTGACTTCTTGTGGAGAAAACACTCTTAAACCTGAAGCAAACTATTCTATTGATAGAATAGAATTCCTAAAAGGCAAAACTAGCCAAGAGCAAAAAAGCATTTTTGCTAAACTCACTTCGGAAGAAAAACTTGATTTATGGAGGAGTAAATTCTCACAAATCCTTGATTCTGATTTAAATGTAAAACAAAAAGAAGTTATTGGCTCAATGTTAATTTTTTTAAACAAAACAAATTCAATAACAGGGTTAAAAGAGAATAATGAATTTAAGAATTTAGCAATCAAATCGACTTCCGTTCTATCATATGAACAATTCACTAATATGTTCTTATCTTTGGAAGACTATCAAAATATTGAAAGTAAACCCGTTCAAACAGAGCATTATTTGAAAAGTAAATTGTTATCTGACTTCAATTCAACTACAAAAATTCAAGATTCAATTAATAAAAACTCAGACAGCTCAACCCATAATAAGGTAGCCGAAACACCTGAATGTAACTGTAGTTGGACTTGCAATGATGATATAGCGACAACTAAATGTACAGAAACTCAAGGAGGCTGTGGCTTCTTGTTTCTTTCTGACTGTAAAATATATGGATAAATCGCAACTATTTACCACTGTTTTTTATGAAAATTAAAGACTTCAAGAAAAATTAGATTTTCAATCTATTGATAATCAGTAAATTAATGATAATAAACCTTTAATTACCTGCACCATTTTTGGTGCAGGTTTATTTTATCTGTAAAACTTTAACTCAAAACAATTTGAATCGACAAATTAGACAAACTACATTTGCTTTAGTTTATTCGCTGATTTTAATTCCTATATGGGGATTGGGACTTTTGTATGCCCCAACATCAAGCTTCTTTACAGTAATTTGCACATTTATTTGGAGCGCATACAGCTTACACTTATTCAAGGAAAAAAGAAGTCCAAAGGTTTATGTAGCCCTTCTTGCAGGTCCAGTATTTTATTTTTTATCAGCTATTTATGTAAAGTCTTTCTCTCTTGGGAAACCTGAAGTCCTTATTACATTTCCAATTGTTTGGGTTTTTGCTTTATACGTGTTTTCATTACATTTTGTGAGATTAAAATCTGTGATAGCTCACTTTTTGATTGTTGGCTTTATTAGCCTTTATGGTTTCATTATCTATCCAATGTACAAAGAAGATAATATGGTAAAAAGAGTTGAGCCGAAAATTGTAGTACATCACAACTTATTTGATTTCAGGTTCATAACATTTTCACAAGATACCATATTAATAGAAAGCAATGGAAAGCCGTTTTTAATAGAGACTTGGAATGAAACTTGCGCACCTTGTATTGCCTCTATAAATGACATGCAGGATACCTTGACAGCCAATCTCAATTTCAATCATGTTTACTTGTATCAACAAAGGGACAGTAAAAAGAATAGACTCGAAGCCAACCAAATTCTAAACTATGAAAAAATCAAATCGAAAGATAAAATTCTTATTGATTTAGGAAACTCATTATTTGATAGTTTAAAACTTAAATCCTACCCATACTTCCTTATATTTAACAACAAAGGTGAACTTGTCAAGTATAGGTCAGGCTACATGTCCAGCAAAAGGGATGAGATATTAGAAGATTTGGTAGTAAGTTTACAGAATGCAAAATAGAGCTGCCTTATTAAAACTTATCAAAATATGCTTGCTGATTTTTGGAGAGTCACAAGACCGCTAATTCTTTTCTACAAAAAGCTTCTTCTTCCATCATTGAGTGTATCAGTTGCCATTGGCAGTCTGAACTATGCTATTACACAGCACTTTTCCACTGCATTTATCGCAAGCTTTTATCCGCTTATTTCCCTGCTTTTTCAGTATGGCATCTACGAAACCCAAACTCCAAACGAATATTACCTTTACCATAACTTAGGATTCAGCAAATCCAATTTATGGGTTTGCAACCTGGCCATCAGTTTAGTAATTGCCCTATTAATTGCGCTAATATGAATGGGTTACAAGCAGATAGTATTTCCAAATTGTACGAAGGAAAAGCAATATTGACAGACGTTTTTGTCTACTGCCAAGTAGGCGAAATTGTAGGTTTGCTCGGAAGAAACGGCTCTGGAAAATCCACCATGTTGAAAGTCATATTCGGTTCAATTCCTGCCGAACACAGATTTGTGAAAATAGATGGAATAGTGAACGGAAGTATGTTCGAGAATAGAAATTTGATTAGCTATTTGCCACAAGACAGCTTTTTGCCAAGTAATCTGAAAGTAAAAAAAGCGATTTCTCTTTTTTGCAATTCAAGTGCAGTAGCAGAAAAGCTCAAATCAGAACCCATTTTGAAATCCATTCTAGAGACAAAATGCGGAGATATTTCAGGTGGAGAAAGTCGGGCTTTGGAGATTCTGCTAATCCTCAACTCCAAAGCAAAATATATTCTGATGGATGAACCCTTCAACGGAATTGCACCTATTTACAAAGAACAAGTTAAGGAATGGATTTGGGAAAAATCCAGCCAAAAGGGTTTTATTATTACAGACCACGATTATGAAAATATCCTGTCTGTTTCCACAAGGTTGATGCTCATGTACGATGGTGGAACAAAGCAGATTGAATCACGTTCTGAATTAGTAGAATGGGGATATTTGAGAGCAGAATAAATTTTAGGGAATGGAATTTAAAGACTCAATTCCATTCCCTTTTTTGAAACATTCCACCCTACAAAAAATTAGGCTCATCCAACTTGCTAGCAATTCGGTAAGCAGCATTCACTTGCCCAACATGGCTGTAAGCTTGTGGAAAATTGCCCCATTGGCTACCCGTTTTTGCATCTACGTCCTCGGAGAGCAAGCCCAAATGATTGGTATATTTGTTCATATTCTCAAAGTATTTCATAGCTTCATCCACTCTTCCTACGCAAGCCAACGCTTCAATATACCAATAAGCACAAATTAGGAAAGTGGTTTCTGGCGCACCGAAATCATCTTCATGTTTGTATCTATAGAACAAACCTTCCTTCGTTTTCAAATCGGCTTCCATGCTTTTGAGGTGCATTTTCGCTTTCTCGGAATTCGGGTCGAGATAGTGCATTGGAATCAGCTGAAGACAACTCGCATCCATATAATTTGAGCCAACTGCTTGAGCGTAGCCTTGACGGTCTTCATTGTAACAAGCCTGAATCATTTTGGCAGATTCTTTTTTGAGTTTCAAGGCTTGTTTTGCCATGTCTTCATCTTTGAAATATTCGGCAATTTTGTAAGCGGCAGAACTTCCTGCCCAATGAAACAAAAATGTGTAGCAATGTTGCTGGGCAAGATTTCTGAATTCCCACAATCCAGCATCTTTCTCAGACATGGTTTCCTCAATTTTGTTGAGTGCGTGTTGCACCAAGCGTTTGGATTGCACTCCAGAACTACTTGCAGTAAATCGCTTATCTGTGTAAAGTGGCAAGAGCGAAACCAAAACTTGTCCGTAAACATCATTCTGAATATGTGTGTAAGCATCGTTTCCAATCCTCACGGGCTGATTTCCCAAATAGCCTTTCAGCGGTAATTCTTCCTCAATAATATCTTTCCGAGTGTCAATTCGATACATCGGCTGAAACCTATCATCTTCGCCTTTTGTGGCATTCTCAATGAATTGGAAATACTTCTGCATTTCCTCAAAGTGCCCAATATTGTTGAAAGCCGTGAGTGTGTAATAGGTATCTCGCATCCAGCAATAGCGGTAATCCCAATTTCGAGTGCTGTTGTGAAATTCGGGTAAACTCGTAGTTGCAGCCGCAATAATTGCTCCTGTGTCTTCATACTGATGGATTTTGAGCACCAAAGCTGAGCGAATAATCTTGTCTTGGCAAAAAGTCCCAATAGTGGTAGATTTTATCCAATTCTGCCAGTAGCGAGTGGTTTTATCTAAGAACATCTCGGCAGTAGTTTCCAAAGATGCCTCCAAAGGAATTCCGTAAGTAAGCACCAAATACTTTGTCTCATTTAACACAAATGACTCTTGCTCCATCACATAATTGAGCGGAATATTTGTAGTCAATCGCATAGATTTCTCTAAACCAATGTAGCGAATATGATTACTTCCCATTAATTTCTCAGTTCGCTTCTCGCCATATTCCCCAACTGGTTCGCAAATCGCTTTGATGGAAGGAGTTCCACTTAATGGCTCAATTTTTCTGACCAACATCAAAGGTTTGAAATGTCTGTCATTTTGGGGGAAACGTGGCGCAAAATCTGTTACTCGGAACTTCTCATCTCCTTTTGTGAATTCGGTGCAGAGTACATTTGTATTCTCCACATAATATTGATGCGTTTGAAATCCTTCTCCTTCTGGCTTTATGGAGAATTCTCCGCCCTTGTCATCGTCTAGTAGGTTTCCGAATATAAACGAGCTATCGAATTTTGGCCAGCAGAGCCATTTTACGCTTGCTTGCTTATCAATAAGTGCCAAATAAGCACAGTTTCCAATGATTCCGAGGTTGTAGGTATGTTTTTTGTCTTTCATGTAGTTTTTTGATGTACGATTGATTTGTTGATTTTGCGATTGTATCTATTTGAAATCAGAATACAATCAGCGTTTGGTTATTGTAGAGACAGCACATGCGCTATCTCCTGTGTTTTATTCTATTCCAATTTTATTACTCCTACGTTCTAAAAGAATTGTATCACGCCAAACTCCGTCCATTTTCCCTATTTTTTCTCGATATCCAATTTCTCTAAATCCAAGCTTTGTATGAATTTTTAAACTTCCTTTATTTTCAGGAAAAATTCCTGCTTGCAAAGTCCAGATTCCATTTTTCTCACTTTCTTCTATTAGTTTCTCTAAAAGCTTTGTTCCAATTTGTTGTCCTGAAAAATCATTCGCCACATAAACGCTCACTTCAGCCACTCCACCATATACACAACGACTCGATACAGGAGAGAGGGCAAACCAACCAACTATGATAGTATCTATTTCGGCAACCATTCGGCAGGTCTGCAAATGTCCATTATCCCAATCAATCCAATTTGGAATATCAAGTTGGAAAGTCGCATTCTTAGTTTCAATCCCTTGCCTATAAATTTCAGAAACTTGTTCCCAATCTTCTTTTTCTAATTTTCTAAAGTTCATTTCTATCTCGTGTGTTTTTACCCCACAACATTGTCAATAAATTTACGAAAGAATTCGGTAGAAATGAATGGCATCGTTTTCGGGATTTATATTGTTCAGGTGTTTGACCTTTTAGAACATACTACACACCTTTCATTTTCCTCGAAGCCGAGTCGCATCGGATTTGAGAATCCGAGAACTGTCAGAACTGAGGTTCTAACAGGCACAATTTTGTTTTTCTATAGTACCGACATTTCCCACCCTAATTTTTCAAATTCTGTATTTAATTAAATATCTGATAATCAAAGCTTTAACTAGGTAAAATGGCTTTTAGTAAATTGTATTAAGAATTTGGAAAATGGAGTTGAAAGAAA
>JBLIFI010000202.1:0-8162 GCA_047633715.1 Flammeovirgaceae bacterium | reverse complement strand
CAAATTTGGTATATCTTGAGATAAACGAACTCTATCTTCTAATATCTTGTCTACTCTGCAAGGAATTTTTTGTTGTAAATTAACGTTTTTTTGCCATTCAAGTAATTTAACTGAATGGTTGTTGCCCTTATCATCTATTACTACAGCATATTTAGTTCCTGATTTAGTGTCGTATAAATCAACTACAATAAATCTATATATCTCTCCTATTTTTAGATAATCAAAGTTTTCTGTACACAAATGCCCATAATACTTAACTCTGTTACTCCTTCCTTGTGGCGGTCTCCCAAATATATATAGAGGTTGTATATCAAAATCAACTTCGTAAGATGGCATAGTACTGGAATATAATTTCTCAGCTTCATTTTTTACACTCAGCGTAATAGTGTTTTTTTTCTCATCTGTTTTTATATCTATTACTTTATATCTGATTCTCTGATTTTCCATATTACCCCTCTTTTGTTCTTAATCTAGTACATCAATAAAATAACAATTATATATAAAATTAACGTATTAATATAGGAAAACATATAAATATTTTAAACTATTTGTTTTCATAGGAAAACACTGTTAGTTGCCAAATTTGAAATAGGAGAAATGGATGCAACAAGCTTTTGAGGGCTTTTATAGCTTGCGAATACTTCATCAGTTGACGATTTGTAAAGTCCAACGAAAACACTTCTTTTCTTTGGTGAGTAGATTACCCGAATTGTAGTCTGGCAGGTTTAAAGAAAACTCTACCATTTGCTTAAACGAAAAAACCTCCGACACCTTAAAGGTGTCGGAGGTTTAAAATCGAAACTCTTTTACTTAAACATGGTCAGAAGTCAACTTTGCGCCTAAGAACTCACGGTTCATTTTGGCAATATTTGTCATGGAAATTTCCTTCGGACATTCTGCCGAGCAAGCTCCAGTATTGGTACAAGCACCAAAACCTTCAGCATCCATCTGGGCAACCATGTCTTCGGCTCTTTTCTTAGCTTCTGGTTTTCCTTGTGGCAACATGGCTAATTGCGAGATTTTCGCTCCAACAAATAGCATAGCAGAAGCATTTTTACAAGCCGCTACACATGCTCCACAACCAATACAAGTTGCCGAGTTGAAAGCCTCATCTGCTAATTCCTTTCCAATTGGAGTTTCATTCGCATCTCTCGCATTTCCTGTGCTGATGGAAACATAACCACCTTTCTCGATAATTCTATCGAAAGCACCTCTGTCGGTACACAAATCTTTAATTACTGGGAAGGCTTTCGCTCTCCAAGGCTCAACCACAATCGTGTCCCCATCTTTGAAAGAACGCATGTGGAGTTGGCAAGTAGTTGTTCCCTGCTGTGGCCCATGTGGTTGTCCGTTGATGTACATACTACACATTCCGCAAATTCCCTCACGGCAATCGTGGTCAAATGCTACGGGCTCTTCGCCTTTAATGAGCAAATCTTCGTTGAGTACATCAAACATTTCCAAGAAAGACATGTGTTCAGACACATTATCTACTTGGTAAGTAACTAATTTTCCATCTGTTTTGGAGTTCTTCTGTCTCCAAACTTTCAATGTTATTTTCATAATTCTGTAGTATCAAGTATCAAGTAATGAGTATTAAGATTTCAGTATCAGCACCAAGGCGTATGTCTTGCTACTTGATACGAACTACTTGATACTCTAGTTTTTATAATTACGAGTGGTCAATTTCACATTCTCGAAAGTCAAATCTTCTTTATGGAGTGTGTGATTTCCAGCACCATGATATTCCCAAGCGGCTGCGTAGGCGTAATCTTCATCATTTCTCAATGCTTCGCCATCTGCTGTTTGGTGTTCCTCACGGAAATGACCGCCACAAGATTCTTCACGGTTCAAGGCATCGTCAATCATTAACTCGCCCAATTCCATGAAATCTGCTACACGATAAGCTTTTTCGAGTGTGATATTTAGCTCGTCATTTGTACCAACTGTTTTCAGGTCTTTCCAGAAATCATCACGGAGTTTGGAAATCATTTTCTTGGCATTTTTCAAGCCATCAGAAGTTCTTGACATCCCGCAATAATCCCACATGATTTTTCCAAGTTCCTTATGGAATTGGTCAACCGTTTTGTTTCCTTTGATAGATAGTAACTTGCCGATTTGTCCTTTTACTTCTGCTTCAGATTGCTTGAATTCTGGCGCATCTGTAGAAACTTTATCGTAAGGCATTCTCGCCAAGTAATCTCCAACTGTGTAAGGAATTACGAAATAGCCATCTGCCAAACCTTGCATCAAGGCACTCGCTCCCAATCTGTTTGCTCCGTGGTCAGAGAAATTACATTCTCCCAAAGCATATAAACCAGGAATTGTAGTCATCAAATTATAATCAACCCACAATCCGCCCATTGTATAATGAACTGCTGGGTAAATTCTCATTGGACGTTTGTAAGGATTCTCGCCCGTAATTTTCTCGTACATTTGGAAAAGGTTCCCATATTTTGCTGAGATAGAATCTTCTCCCTCTCTGCCAATGGCATCTTTGAAATCCAGATAAACTGCCAATCCAGTTTCTCCAACTCCTCTGCCTTCATCACATACATATTTGGCATTTCTCGAAGCCACATCACGAGGAACAAGGTTGCCAAATGCTGGATATTTTCTCTCTAAGTAATAATCTCTATCAGATTCTGGAATATCGGTTGGGTGTCTTGTCTCATCCTGAGATTTAGGAACCCAAACTCGTCCGTCATTTCTCAATGATTCTGACATCAGAGTCAACTTCGATTGGTATTCTCCACTTACGGGAATACAAGTCGGGTGGATTTGCGTAAAGCAAGGGTTTGCGAACAAAGCACCTTTCTTGTGCGCTCTCCAAGCCGCAGAAGCATTACAGCCCATTGCGTTTGTAGAAAGAAAGAACACATTTCCGTATCCACCACTTGCCAAAATTACAGCATGAGCAGAATGAGATTCGATCGTTCCCGTAATCAAGTTTCTCGCAACAATTCCACGAGCTTTGCCATCTACTTTTACAATATCGAGAATTTCAGTTCTTGGATGAACCTGTACTTTACCAGAAGCAACCTGTCTGGAGAGAGCCGAATAAGCTCCTAAAAGTAATTGCTGACCAGTTTGTCCACGAGCATAAAATGTTCTGGAAACTTGCGCTCCACCAAAAGAACGGTTTGCCAACAACCCACCATAATCACGAGCGAAAGGAACTCCTTGCGCAACACATTGGTCAATAATACTGACAGAAACTTGTGCCAATCTGTAAACATTCGCTTCACGAGAACGATAATCGCCTCCTTTTACGGTATCGTAGAAAAGTCGGAAAACGCTGTCTCCATCATTTTGATAATTTTTGGCTGCGTTAATTCCTCCCTGTGCGGCAATTGAGTGCGCTCTTCTTGGGCTGTCTTGGTAACAGAATGCTTTCACATTGTAACCTAATTCCCCCAGAGAAGCTGCTGCAGAAGCTCCTGCCAAACCAGTTCCTACTATAATTATATCGTATTTTCTCTTGTTGGCCGGATTTACCAACTTAATGTTGAATTTATGCTTTTCCCACTTTTCAGCTATTCCGCCTTCGGGAACTTTCGATTCTAATTTCATATTGCTAGAGTTTTTGAGTATCAAGTATCATGTAGCGAGTATCAAGATTTATAAAACAGTAAAATCTATCTTTATTCTATTCTCGTTACCTATACAATATAGTAATTTGTTGAATGATTTTGTTTGGATTTTGAGTAAAAATCTAGACGTAACCATTTGCTTTCAAGAACACAATTACAGCGATTACAGCGAATCCAATTGGGAAGATAGCTGCAACTGCTTTCCCCAAGTTCTTGATAATTGGTGTATATTTCGGGTGTCTGAAACCTAATGTTTGGAATGCGCTCTCGAAGCCGTGAGCCAAGTGCATAGCCAAAATAAGAAAAGTTACCACATAAATAATCATGAAGACTGGATTGCCCAATGTCTCATAAACTACAGCATACATATCTTTATATTCTCCATCAAGAGGTTCTCCGATTCCTTTGTAAGCCCACCAGAATTGGTAAAGGTGTAAAAGAAGAAAAGCCAAAATCAAAGAACCTGTGATTCCCATATTTCTGGAAGTCCAAGTGCTGTTTGCTTCTGGCTTAGAATACGCATATTTCGTTGGACGAGCATCGCTATTTTTCTTGGTCAAAACCGCAGCCGTGAAAATGTGAATTGCAAAACCTGCTACCAAACCAAGTTCCAACACTCTTATGAGCCAAAAAGAGGTCATAAAGTTTGTGTACTGATTAAATGCGGTTCGGTCTTCAAAGAGCAAAGAAATGTTCCCTGAGAAATGCACAGCTAAAAAGGAAATCAAGAATAGCCCTGAGAGAGCCATTATTACCTTTCGCCCGATGGTGCTTGTGAGTGTATTAGTTAACCAGCTCATGTAAATAATTTAGAATTTAGTTTGAAAAATTTCAATCGTTTGAGGAAAAGAGTCCGAAGTCTTTCGTCTCAAGTACAAAGTTTTATAATTCACTCAAAACCAAAATGTTATGATTGAATTCAGAGTAGGAAATTCGAATTAATATAAAATATCAACTTGATTTTCACTAATTTGAACCAAAAATATACTTCAATCCTTTATCTCACAACAAGGTTCGTGGTTTTCTAGGGTTTGGGAAAGACAAAAGCCCTATTTATACTAATTATAAATAGGGCTTTTGATAAATTGAAAACTAATTCTTTTACTTGCTCAAAAAAATGTTAGAGTTGAGTCCTTTGTTTCCGTGCTTGAATATTTTTGCGAGATTAGCATAATTTTCAAAATCCAATCCAATCCAAAAATGAAGCATCTCCAACCACCTCACGAAATAGAAATCCCCACACATCAATTCAGCGTATTTTTGGCAGGAAGCATTGACAATGGCAAAGCAGAATTCTGGCAAGACAATTTAGTGAGCGAACTTGCAGAATCAGAAATTGTCATTCTGAATCCAAGGCGTTCTGATTGGGATTCGAGCTGGGAACCTGTAATCTCCAACCCGCTTTTTAAGGCACAAGTAGAATGGGAATTGGAAGGTTTGGAGCGTTCAGATATGATTGTACTCTATTTTGCTCCGAAATCACAAGCTCCAATTAGCTTATTGGAACTTGGACTTTTTGCTGACTCCGATAAAATAGTAGTTTGCTGCCCAGAAGGCTATTGGCGAAAAGGAAATGTAGATGTGGTCTGCCAAAAATATGGAATCAAGCAAGTAGCCGATTTGGAGGAATTGAAATGGGCTATTTTGGACGAGAGTAGGAAGGTTTAACTTGGGGATTTGTTGGTGTGGAAATGTGAGAATGAATTTTGCAGCTTCCTGAGTCAATCTCAACTCTCCGATGGCATCGGAGAGTTGAGGCACGAATGTGATGTAGAGTAATTTCCCTAATCGCTTTTTTTCTCTAGGAAATAATCAATATTTTCTATTATCTTTATCAATAATTTTAGGTCGATCTCAATAATTGGGAAGTGTGAAAGTAGCAATAGTATTTTATGAACATCTCGGCACAAACGGACGTTTATGCCACAGTTTAGTTAAGATGTATTAATTGCACATTATAAAACAATTAAACAAAATTAAGATTTGGGTAAATTATTACAAATAGGAATTACGGGTGGAATTGGTTCTGGCAAAAGCTTGGTTTGCAAGGTTTTCAAATCTTTGGGAATTCCTATTTATGATGCCGACAGCCGAGCAAAATGGCTGATGGTAAACGATAAAGAGTTAATTGACGGAATCAAGCAGACTTTTGGAGAAGGCGCTTATACTGAATCTGGTGAGTTGAACCGAGAATATTTGGCAGGGAAAGTTTTTACCGATGGCGAACAAGTGAAACTACTCAACGGCTTGGTGCATCCAAAAGTGGGCGAAGATGCCGTGGAATGGACAATGGAATTTATGGGCAAAAATCCTTATGTTCTTCGAGAAGCTGCTTTGATGTTCGAGACGGGTTCTTACCGATTCATGCACAAAACTATTACCGTTTTCGCTCCCATAGATTTGCGAGTTGCCCGAGTACTGAAACGTGACCCGCAAAGAGACGAAACACAAGTCAGAGCAATCATAGGCAAGCAAATGAGTGAGGAAATCCGACAGGAAATGGCAGATTTTGTTATCAAAAATGATGAGTCGGAATTGCTCATTCCCCAAGTGTTGAAATTGCATGAGCAGTTTTTGAAAGAAACTTGAAGTCTAAACCTTCGCTTACCTAAGTTGCTTCACGAAGTTGCCAATTTCCCTCACAGCATCTAACACCTTGCTATCTTCAGTTACTTTGGCAAATTTCTCTGCTTGCTCAGTTCTTACTTTAGTGAACTCTAAGTTAGTTTCATTCTTCAAATCATCTAGTTTGAGTTCTTGTTTTTCGCCTTCTTTGTGCAACAGAGTCAAATCAGCGTTCACTTGTTTTTTCCAAGAATCAACATCTTCTTCCATGCTCAAATCATTTTCAATGTTTTCCAATCTGAATTTCAAATCTTCCACCTTATTAAGTGTTTCGTATAAATCTTCTCTTGGATAGCGAAATTCTTGTTTGATATTTCCCAATTTCTGATTCAAATACTCATAGAACCGAACGGAAGGTCTGAGGAAAGTGAGTAACAAAGCAGCCAATGCAGCAAAAACTCCAACCTCACTAATATTGAAATAAGCGATTAAGTAAAGTGCTACTGCAGAAGCGATATGAAGTGAAATGGCAACAATCAAAGAGCGTTTGGCAATTTTCTTGGCAAAATTCAGCGTTTCATCCACTACTAAAATATCCTTTCTTTTAGAGATTTCAGCATCGTCCAACACTTCCCTTGCTTTGAAATGCGCATTCCACGGAACGGTAACAATCACAATTAGCCAAAGGAAAGAGGTAAAACCCACAATCCAATCAATCAATTCGCCTGTTGGTAATTCAAAGAAACTAAGTAAGCCAAAGGCAATAAGAGCCAAAACGACTACGCTAATAAAAAAGTTAAATACAGTTTTCATATCTGTTCAGGTTTTACTTGTTGAGGTTACTATTTATTCCTTTCCAAAAGTAGTTTAATTCTATTTGAGTTTCATTCACATATAGCAAAAATAAGGACTTATTTACTACTTTTTTATGAGTTTAATAAATTGATTATCAATTTATTAAACTCATAAATATAGACTTTTAATTTTTGATAAATTGTTTTAGATATGCTCAAATTAAGGAGTGAGGTTGAGTTCTCTTTTACGAAGTTCATATTAAGTAGCTTGCGTTTTGCAGGTGGGAATTACTGGTCGTTCAGATTCGATTTTGTTTAGAGATTTTCAGTTAACGCCATAACTGTCCGTCCGCAACTAGCCGTCCACATTCAATTTTGGGGAAACCTTATCTGTATTGAGCCTGGGATTTAATAGGATTGGATTTACTGCAAACAGACTTTTAATTAGTAAACGATTCCCTAAAATTGGCAGCAGAAAACAGACTGGGTTAACTCTCAGGATTTGCTGGCGAGTTTCGAAAAGACTGATTTCTTCTCACCAATAGTCAACTTACGAAATCCAACAAAAAAATAGCTTGTGTAATGTCAGTTATGAAATTTACTGGTTGAATTTGAAATGATTCCCGATAGCTAGCACCACGAACTGAAAATAGTTAGCTTTGAGCAAAAAAATACTTATAAGAAATGAATACTTATTTAAGACTGATTCAGTTTGTAAAACCCATCACTCCGTTTTTTATCGGGTTTATTGTGCTGTCCATTCTCCACGCAATTTTTAGTTTGGCGAACTTCGTAATGATTGAACCTTTGCTAAACGTGCTTTTTGAAACAGTAAAATCTGACCCTGCAGAACTTGCTAAAAACTTAGAAGCTCCTGTTTATACTGATACACATTTAAAAGCTCTTTTACAGCTGAAAATGCAAAGTATTGTGGCTGAAACTGGTCGTTTTAAAGCCTTGCAATTTGTGTGTCTAATTGTAATTCTGACAAGCTTTCTATCTAATCTTTTTCGATACTTACAAATCAGATTGAAAGAGCGTTTGCGAGCGAAAATGAGTAGAAATACGAGAAGTGCTCTTTTCAATAAAGTCCTTTCTATGAATGTTGGGTATTTTAATGAAAATAGAAAAGGAGATATTATCTCTAAAAACACCAATGATGTTTCTAATGTAGAGAACACAATTACCTCAAGTTTGGCTGTGTTTATTA
>JBLIFI010000201.1:0-8202 GCA_047633715.1 Flammeovirgaceae bacterium | reverse complement strand
ATGTACAATGCCTTTCTCATGGCTGAACAGACTCACTACTGCCTGATAGTCCTGAGAGGAGCCATGGGCATCACTTACCGTGGAACAGAGTGCCTTGCCATCTCCACTGAGTACCTCTCCTGCCTCTAGCTTAAAGCTTGAGGTCCAATTGTGGAATGCTTCTATAAGCAGTGAGCTGTCAAGGTTCATCAACACATGCCTGAATGTCACATGGCTGGGAATCCCATGTTTCAAACTCAACTCAGAGACAAGGGATTCTTCGTTTGCCTTGCAAAAATCTGCTACTGGCCGGTAACCGGTATAACCAGCCATGGCAGAGAGGGTTACCATACACAGAATTTGGGAAAGATTCGTCCGCAAGCCTTCTGCACGCCTAATATCGGGAATGCCTAAAAAGGACTCTTATAGGGTCATAATTTTTTTTGAGGTAAATATACAAAAAAACAGGACTTAACAGCCACAGGGCAGTTAACCCATAGCGATAGACTCTATATTTGCGACCTTAATTCAGCAGATGCTTCCTATTATGCCAAAGCATCAAGAGGACATTGGAGTATCGAAAATAGGCTCCATTGGGTAAAAGATGTTAGGCATGGGGAAGATAAAAATGGCATACCTGCTGGGAATGCAGCCATGAATATCTCAACGACCAGTTCAATAGGACTCAATCTGCACAGAATCAATGGAAGGGATAAAATCAAAAAGGCACAGATGATGACCGCTGCAAATATCAAGGAAATTATTTGTGAATTTAGAACTTAACAGCCCTGAGGCAACCCCTAGGGCAATAGGAACTATTCTAGCTTCTGTGATGATTGTGATGTGGCTTTTCTCGTTGGCATTTCTAACTTTTCCTTTTGGTTTAGGAGAAGGTATTATTGATGGGCTTCAGTCCGTTTTTGGCTATAGTACTGGCAAAACCATTGGTAGAGTATCGGCAACAGTTCTGTTCATAATCATCTATCCTTTAGTGAAATACACAATTGGCAGTCAGAAGAGTTACAATACAATCATTGAGTCTTATTTAAAAACACCTCAAGAAAACCGTGGGGAAATTGCTGGAAAAGGACTTTCTTATCTAATTATCTCTATAATCGTTTTTGTAGTTGCCATTATTATTGGTGGAATTGCAGGCACTTTTCTGTAAAACAGTTATAAACAAGCAACAGGGCTTTTTCATAAAAATCAGAACGGTTGTTTTGTGCATATCAGTACACCCTAATATAGTGCGAGCGTCCGCTCGGACTTGAACTTTGAAGGAAGCATCAGCTTCCAAGGAACGGAAATTAAATAAGATGCTACTTTCTCTTGTTTCTTTTTGGGCTATTCTTCGTTAAAAAAGTTGGTTCTATCGTGAATTTGGTTAAAAGGTATGACAAAACTAAGATTTGAAGAAATAGCCTTGTCTTTCGAGTTTATTAAAACTCGAAAGACAAGCAATAAAACTGGTTCAAGCGTCCACGCTTGAACCTAATAACTTAAACTTCAAAATCATGAATTGCACTCAACACCCAAATTCACGATAGAACCAAAAAGTTTGCCGTAGCGGTGCTATGCCAAACTTTTTTGCCTAAACTAGCCTCAAAAATAAACTGCGACAAAACACGCATTTATTTATTCCCCGTTCTCAAGGCATTATCCGCCCTAAACCGACAACCCAAACTATTTTTTTTGTTGGATTTCACATATCGCCTATTGATGAGAAGAAACCAGTCTTTCCGAAACTCGCTAACAAATCCTGAGGGTTAAACCAGCCAGTAGCATATTGCCAATTTTGGGGAATTTTTTAGGAACGGAAAACAAATAAATGTGCTTTTTCTCTTTTTTCTTTTTGGTCTATCCTTCGTTAAAAATATCGCCATAGCGGTGCTATGACTGCAATTTTTGCCTTGACTAGACTCAAAAACAAACTGCGATAAATAAACCATTTATTTATTCCCCGTTCCTTAGCAATTGAAAGCTTGTTTTCACTAAATCCAACCACATTCAATTTCAAATTTACTACAAGTTCAATTTTCCCAAAATTGAATGCGGACAGCTAGTTGTGGTGTCAGCTAAAAGCACATAAACAAAAGTGCCCTCTCTAGAACAGTAACTCTGTTTTCCCATTCCTCCAGTTCAAAAATCATCTTCTCTCATTCTCAAAATGTCGCTCGCCTCTTGGCGAGTGGCGCAAGGTGTCGGCTTCTAGCCGATTTTCTACGAAATGCGACAAAATGAGATGCGCCCTCTATTTTTCTACTCCTCCCGATTGAACAATTAGCCTCTCTCATTCCCACTCAGCAAATTCCGTTTCTTTTCAATCAAAAATAATAATACTTTAGGGCTTTCAGAGAGTTTCCATGCAATTACAGATTTTGCACTAGAAACCATCTACATTTTACCATAACCTCAACAAGATGACAACATATTTAAAAACAAAAAGTATTGCTGTACTGCTGTTCGCCATAATTGGCTTGGCCAGTTGCGATAAAGCACAACAAGAAGAAAAGACAGAAACCAAAATGGATAATTTACTGCTCAAAGAATGGACTGGCAAATACGGTGGAGTTCCCGCTTTTGACCAAGTAAAACTAGAAGATGTCAAACCTGCTATGCTGAAAGGCATGGAGTTGAATCTGAAAGACATTGATGCTATTACAGCAAATACAGAAGCTCCCACTTTTGAAAATACTATTGAAGAGTTGGAACGTGCAGGGCAAGAATTAACTAGAGCCTATTCCTATTATGGTATTTTAAGTAGCAATATGTCTTCACCAGCATTTAGAGATATTCAGACCGAATTAGCTCCCTTATTCTCTGAATACCAATCTAAAATCACTCAAAACACAAAGTTGTTTGAACGCATTAAAACCGTTTATGATGCTTCGCTAAAAACTCCGCTTCCTTCGGACCAACAGCGTGTGGTAGATTTAACCTACAAAAGTTTTGCAATGAATGGCGCAGAGTTGGACAAAGAGAAAAAAGCTAGATATGCGGCAATCAACAAAGAACTTTCCAGTATTTACACCAAGTTCTCTAATAACCTTTTGCATGACGAAGAAAGTTATGTAACCTATTTATCTGAAAAGCAACTAGGAGGATTATCGGAAGGATATACAAAATCTGCTGCAAAAATTGCCAAAGACAAAGGGCAAGAAGGCAAATATGCGATTACCAACACTCGCTCTTCCATGTCTCCTTTCTTGACTTATTCTACCGAAAGAGAACTCCGAAAACAAGTTTGGACAAATTATTACTCCAGAGGAGACAACGGAGGCGAATATGACAATAATGCCATGATTGCGGAAATCTTGAAATTACGTAGAGAGCGCGTAGAGCTTCTTGGTCATAAAAATTATGCAGAATGGCGTTTGCAAGATAGAATGGCAAAAACACCTGAAAATGCCATGGAATTGATGGAAGCCGTTTGGCCTGCCGCCATTGCCCGTGTTGCCGAAGAAGTGGCAGATATGCAAGCTGTTGCAGATAAAAATGGAGATAAAATCACGATTGAACCTTGGGATTATAGATTCTATTCTGAGAAGGTTCGTCAGGAGAAGTATGATTTGAACTCTGATGAAGTGAAGCAATACCTCCAATTAGATAAGCTGACCGAAGCAATGCATTACGTGGCTGGAGAATTATTCAATTATAAATTCACGCCAGTTCCAGCAGGTTCTGTACCAGTTTTTCATGAAGATGTGAAAGTTTGGGAAGTCACTGACAAAGACTCTGGAAAAAACATTGGACTTTGGTACTTAGACCCATTTGCAAGAGAAGGAAAACGCTCTGGTGCTTGGGCAACTACTTACAGAAGCCACACCACTTTTGATGGCAAGAAAAATGTATTGGCTTCCAATAACTCCAACTTTGTAAAGCCCGCCCCAGGCGAAGCATTATTGGTTTCTTGGGATGACGCCAATACTTTCTTCCATGAATTTGGTCATGCGCTCCACTTCTTCTCATCTACTGTAAAATACCCAACATTGAATGGCGGAGTGAGAGATTATACAGAGTTCCAATCTCAATTGCTAGAGCGTTGGTTATCTACCGATGTGGTAATAGACAACTACTTGGTTCACAATAAAACGGGCGAGCCAATTCCAGCAGAATTAGTTGCTAAAATCAAGACTGCTTCTAAATTCAACCAAGGCTTTTCTACTACAGAGTATTTGGCTTCTGCCATTATTGATATGAAAATCCACTTGGCTGACCCAAGCAATATTGATGTAGATAAATTTGAGCGAGAAACTTTGGCAGAAATGAAAATGCCAAAAGAGTTGCCAATGCGTCACAGAACACCACACTTTGGTCATGTTTTCTCTGGAGAAGGTTATGCCACAGCCTACTACGGTTACATGTGGGCAGATGTTCTCACAGCCGATGCAGCAGAAGCTTTTGCCGAAGCTTCAGGCGGATTCTATGATAAGGAAATGTCTGCCAAACTAGTGAAATATCTATTTGCACCAAGAAACTCCATGGACCCTGCTGAAGCATATCGCTTATTCAGAGGGCGTGATGCTAAGATTGAAGCACTTATGAGAGACAGGGGCTTTCCTGTAACTAAATAATTAGCTGATTTTCTATTAAAGCATGAAAAGAGCCAGAATGTAAATCCACATTCTGGCTCTTTTTTTAAACTCAACAAATCAGCTAGAAAACTAATCCAAAGGAAGCTCCACATAAAAAGTGCTTCCCTTATTTTTCTCGCTCTCAAAATAAATCTTTCCTCCCAGTTTATTTACAGCATCTTTCACAATGAAAAGCCCTAAACCAGCACCTTCACTACTTTCGTTGCCACCTCTATAAAACATCTCAAAGAGATGGTCTTTTGCTTCTTCTCTTATTCCAATGCCATTATCTTCTACTTTGATTTCAAATTTTTTATCAGTTTTAGAGGTTTGAACTGATATGTAAGAATCTCTAAAATCGGTACTGAATTTCAGCGCATTGGATAGTAGATTTCTCAATATTATCTTCAAATAAATCAAATCGGTATAAATTGTTTTATGCTCAAATGATTTCCTTAGCTCAATCTCATACTCTTTTTTAGAATTATGGGTTTCAACTATTTCATCTACTACTTCTTCTATATCCACCTCCGTCTTTTCTAATTGTCCTTTTCTTACCTGAATTATTTCTATCAAATCGCTGAGCGTATTATTGAGCTTAAATGTTGATTGCTCAATGAGTTCCATATAAGACTTTATCTCTTTTAGATTTTGAGAGGGAGATATAATCTGTAAAAGCCCCATTATTCTAGCCAATGGCGCTCTCAAATCGTGTGAAGTACGATAGAAAAATACCTCCAATTCTTTGTTCGCATTTATGAGTTTGGCTTCTGTTTTCTTCTGATCTGTGATATCTTTGGTTACTCCGAAAACACTGTCCTGAGAGTTTTTTTCAAGGGCTATAATATATAAGTCCCTGACTTCACCTGATGGGCGCATTATTCTAAACTCAAAAGGAACAAACATTTTATCTATCAGTAACGACTCGATACCTCGTTGCACTTTAGTTAAGTCTTCAGGCAATACTGTTTTAGCTACGTTCTCATTAGAAGGGTAGAAACTATCCCTAGTAACTCCGTAAATGTTATACATCTCATCAGACCACTCAGCTTTGTCTGTTGTCATATTCCATTGCCAATTCCCAACATGACTTAATTTCTGTGCCTGATTTAAGGCATTGTTTAATTCATACAGTTTTTCGGTCTGTTGCTCTAACTTATTTTGAACTAATTTACTTTGAGTGATATCCTGAGCAGTTCCATAACAGCCTATTACTTTGTTATTGCTATCTTTTTTCACCTTGCCCTTAGATACTATATGCCTTATATTTCCGTTTGAGGTATAAATATCTAGCTCTATATCATAGGGAACCTCATTTTGGACGCAATTGATAACTGCTTGGTCCATTATTGCAAAACTCTCTTTTGTATAAAGTGATTTATGCTCCGAATAATTTGGTGCTCCTAATTCATAGGAACGCTCAAAAATATTAAACAATTCTTTTGACCATATCACAGTATCAGTTTCAATAAAATACTCCCAACTTCTAACATGGCTTAACTTCTGCGCCTCATTTAATTTCTTTAATGATTCTTCCTTTTCTGATTCCGCATCTTTTATGTCTTGAATACTTTGAATGCTAACTGGTACTGTTTTTTGCTCTGATTTTTTTTGGGGAATATGAATAGAAAATAATGCTGTAAATTCATCTCCTTCCAGCGTTTTATAATTCACTTCTGATGTAAACGAAATCTCATTATTCCATATTGATTCTATCAGGTTTATAAACATACGCCTCGCTCCTTTACCAAATGTGAGGTGTATATTATTAAAAAACTCTTGCTCATTAGCTACTTTAAATAATTTTAAAGTAGCTTTATTCACACTATTTACTTTAAATTTTGAAAGTAACGATAATTCCTCATCCGGATTATTCTCTAAATATTTTTTAATATCGGATATGCCCATTTTTCTAATTTGCTCTATTTGCTCAAAAACAAGAGTGAAATCTTCATTCCAAATAGAAATTGTCGCATTATCAAAGAGTCTTCTATATTCATCTTTTTGAAAAAGTAGTTCTTTATTGGCGCTAATGAGTTCGGCTTCCGCCTTTTTCTGCTCTGTTATATTCCGCCCTATACCTAAAACACCTATAACTTTTTTATTTTCAGACAGAACAGGAACTTTAGTTGTTTCCAATAATTCTCCGTGTTGGTCATTTGCAAAAACGAGAAACTCTTCATTTTTACTTGGCTCTCCCTTGAGCATTGCTTTTCTATCATTCTCCCTGAATAAATCAGCTGTTTTTTTATCTACAAAATCGTAATCTGTTTTCCCTATAATATCTTGTTCCTTTACGCCAAAATAGTCTTCAACACGAGAATTGGCAAAAAGGAACTTACCTTCAACTGATTTTTGCCAGATTAAATCAGGTATAGTGTTTATTAGTGTACGAAGATTTACTTCACTTTCTTCAATTTGTTTTTTTGCAGTATTCAGTTTTTCGTTCGATTCATTAAGCTTCTCATTTAGCGCATGGTATTCTTCATTTGAAGCCTGCAATTCCTGTTCGTTTTCGAGCAATTCTTTGTTTTGGGCTTCAACTTCCTGCTCAGCAATTTTGCGTTTATGTATATCCCTGCATACTTTAACTATCTCTGTTACCTCACCATCTAAGTTTTTAAGAGGATAGACATATTCTGAAAACCATCTTCTCTCTCCTAGCCAATCAAAAAAAACTTCTACTGTTTTACTTTCACCTGTTTTTACTACCTTCTCAAACGTACTCAAAAGTGTGTTAGAAACATCTTCATCAAAAAGATCGCTAGGCATTTTACCTACTATATCTTCAGAAATTATAGCATAGCATTTTGGGCCATTATAGTAAACACATCTCCCATTAGGCTCATGTATCGTAATCATGTCCTCAGATGCCTGTAATAGCGTGCCAAAGCGCTTCTCATTTTGTTGTGGTTTATTTTCTGATTTTAATTCATCAATCAGTTTTTCCAACTCTTTGTATGTAGGTTTTTTGTCTGACATCGTATTTTTTTTGCGGAGCTATCTTTTGAAGATACAAAATGTTTGACATGCAACAAATAATTAGGCTGAATTGCCCGTGACATTCTTTAGATTCTTATTAGAACACTTTATAAGTGCTAGAATTATAGTTTGGTTAGGCTTTATTCTCAGATTTCCCAAATCTGAATAGTCCCATCATAAGCAGCACTTAGCAATTTACCATCTACTATTTCCTATTATTACACAAAGTTCCGATGCTCAAATGTGGCAATACATTGGAGTGTTTGGCTATTCCAAACCCTGACTTTATTATCCTCTCCGCCTGTGGTAAATCTTGAGGAATTGATAATTTTAATCGTTCTTATAATTCCCCGATGTGCTTGAAAAGTATCGGTTTTTATCACTTCCAACTTCTCAGAAAAGCTTCTGATAGTAATTTCTCCCTTTAAATTTCCACTTATCAACTTTTGAGATTCTGTCAAATAAGCAAGGCAAAATACAGGAAACTCTTCTTGGAACTTTTGGAGTAGTTCTCCTGTTTTCCAATTCTATATTCTGATAGAAGCGTCTTCTGAACAGGAAATGAGCGTTTCATCATTCATTGATAGTATTTGCCAAACCCAGTTTTCATGACCTTGCCATGTGCGAACCAATTCGCCTTGTAGCGAACAAATCTGGATGTTTCCGT